>DASTKM010000063.1:0-5430 GCA_035715885.1 Rubrobacter sp. | reverse complement strand
TCCGCCAAGGAGTTCAAGGAAGAAGACCACGAAGTGACCGTCATCTTCGACGGGGCAGGCACCAAGTGGGTCGGCGAACTCTCCGATCCGGAGCACAAGTACAACAAGCATTTCGAGTCGGTGAAGGATGAGGTCGAGGGCGCTTGTGCCTATTGCGCGAGGGCCTTCGGTGTCAAAGAGGATGTCCAAGAGAGCGGCGTCGAACTCATGGGTGAATTTGAAGGACATCCCAGCCTTGCCAAGCTGGTGTCCGAAGGTTATCAGGTGATCACATTTTGACCCACCATGGGAGCGTTGGAACGTCTCCTGGTGGCTCTGGCAGGCCATGTGGAAGAATTGGCAATTGTCTACTTGAAGCGGGTTGTATTCCCGCCTCAGTCGCCCTTTTCTCGAAGCTATACTCGGATGAGGTTTTGATTACCACAGAACCAAGGAGCAAGGGATATGGCTGATGGGCAAAATATAGAACGCTTGATTCTGGTGTGCGGAGCGACCGGCAAGCAGGGAGGTGCGGTGGCGCGAAGCCTTCTTGATCGAGGCTTTCAGGTTCGCGCACTCTCCCGTGACCCGCAGAAGCCGGAAGCGCGGGCCCTAGCTGAGCGAGGCGCCGAGGTTGTCCAGGGTGATATGGAAGAGCGCTCCACTATGGACCAAGTGCTCGTCGAAGGCATCTACGGCGTTTTCTCTGTGCAGAACTTCTGGGAGACCGGCTACGACCGTGAGGTGCAGCAGGGCAAGACGGTCGCTGATGCGGCGACGGCTGCAGGTGTGGAGCACCTCGTCTACAGCTCGGTCGGCAGCGCGCACAGGGAGACGGGCATCCCACACTTCGAAAGCAAGTTGAAGGTGGAAGAGCACGTGCGCGCCAGTGGCGTACCTTACACGATTCTGCGTCCGGCGTTCTTCATGCAGAACTGGGAGTGGATGCGCGAACCCATCCTCGGAGGTACCCTGGCCCAACCGCTCGATCCGGATAAACCGTTCCAGCACGTGGCGGTCGAGGACGTCGGTGCCTTCGCCGCCATAGCCTTCGATCACCCTGACGAGTGGATCGGGCGAGAGGTGGATGTTGCCGGGGACGAACAGACCATGCCCGAGATAGCTCAGACCTTCGGAGCCGTCATAGGCAGTGAGGTTAGCTACTACCAGGTGCCCTGGGACCAGTTCGAGGAGCAGATGGGCGAAGAGGCGGCCGTCATGTACAGGTGGTTCAACGACGTAGGCTACGAAGCAGATATCGCTGCCTTGCGTCAAGAGTACCCCGAGCTTACCACCTTTGAGCGGTACCTCCGCAGCCACGGATGGGAGGGTGCCGAGGTTCCTGCAGGGGCTTGAACTGTACGGCAATTATCGCTTTTGCGTAGGTGTCATAGGAGCCCGCATCAAGCAGATAATTGCTGGAGAATCGGATCTAGACGGGACGAGCGTCACCCTTCGGTTGAGACGGTAGCCGGAATCTTGACCCATTTGTAATCCTACCTGAGTGTCGGCGGCCGGTGACCCAGGAGCATATTCGTATGTCCCTGTAGCCCGGCCTCGCACATAGGGTAGCTGCTGCACAAAAAGTTGGGGCTCTGCACAAAAAGTCAGGGGTGGGCGAAGAGCACGAAGAGTAGCTTTACGTAACGCCGCCCAAGCCTAGCTTGGGCTAAGAGGTGGCAGCAGGAGTCTTCGTAGCACACCAATAAGACTTTGCGGATGCGCCGAGCTTCGGTCGGTAGCATCATACCGGTAGGCAAGGGTTGAACTCGCTTGGGGAAGCGGGGAAAGGAGGGTAGCTATGTCGGAAGAGAACAAGGCCGTTGTCCATCGGTTCAACGAACTCATAGGTGAATTCTTCCGCACGGGTGACGCCGACGCCCTCGATGAGGTTCTCGCCCCAGACTTCGTATATCACCAGCCGGGGACACCACCCGACCTCGAAAGCTTCAAACAATTCCTCCCCATGTTCCGCGCCGCCTTCCCCGACATGCGCTATACAGTCGAGGATATGATCGCCGAGGGAGATAAGGTAGTGGACCGACTCACGTGGCAAGCCACTCACCAAGGGGAGCTGATGGGCATCTCCCCGACCGGCAATACGGTTGAGGTGACGGAGATGCACATTAGCCGCATCGCCGAGGGGAAGATCGTGGAGCGTTGGGGCCAACCGGACATGCTATGCTTGATGCAGCAGCTAGGTGTCGTCCCTCCGCCGGGGCAGAGCGGATCTTAATCGCTATAATCCATTCGCCACGCGGTCATGGAGCCGGGGCTGTTGCGCCCCGGTGTTCTCTATGCGAGACTTTTTGTGCAGAAATCCGAGTTGCACAAAAAGTACCTCCAAATGCCGACTTTATGTGCAAGGTTTCCTAACCCATTGCTACCTTAGGCCTCCCAGCTTCTTTAAGACCTTGCCCGCCTTACTTTTGAGGAACGACTCGACCGAGTAGGTCGACGCCAGCTGCTGGTTGGCGATCGAGTAGGTAGGGTACACGTGGATGGTGCTTGCTAGGTCGCTCATCGTCAGTTTATTCGATATCGCCAGGGCCCACTCGTGGACGGCCTCACCTGCCCGCTCGGCCACGACGGTCGCGCCGAGCACGGTGCCGTTCGTCTTGTGCACCACCTTCATGAAGCCCTCGGTGTCGCTCTCGGTCACGGCGCGGTCCACGCGCTCCATTGGCACGAAGCGCACGCCGACATCCCCGTTACGGTATTTGTTGCGCGCCTCGGCTTCGGTGAGTCCGGCGTGCGCGATCTCAGGATCTGTGAAGGTCGTCCATGGCACCGATTCCGCCAGCCCCTTGGACGCGCCGGGGAACAGTGCGTTGCGGGCAGCGATGAACGCCTGGTAACCCGCGTAGTGGGTGAACTGCGGTCCGCCGACCACGTCGCCCGCCGCGTAGATGTGCTTTACGTTGGTGCGCAGGGAGCCGTCGACCGAGACACCACCCTCTGTGAACCTCACGCCTGCGTGCGGCAGATCCATGGTGTCGACGTTAGGTGTACGCCCGGTTGCAACGAGCAGAGCGTCGCCTCTCGCCTCGCCCACCCTGGTGCGCACAAGGACACCCCCGTCGCCCAGCGCGACGCTTGTCACGCGCGCGCCGAGGTGCAGTCCGACGCCCTCGTCGCGCAGTATCCGCGCCAGCGTCTCTGCAGCCTCGGGTTCGTCCCTGGGAAGCAGACGAGCCGGCCCCTGGAACAGGCTGACCCGCGAGCCCAACCGTCGGAAGGCCTGCGCCATCTCGACGCCAACCGGCCCGCCGCCCACCACCAGCAGGTGCGTGGGCAGCGCGTCCAGATCATAAACTTGCTCGGAGGTGAGGTACGGCACGTCCGAGAGGCCCTGCAAGTTCGGGATGTTCGGGCGCGCGCCGGTGCAGAGCAGGATCTTCTTTGCAGTGATGGTCCTCTCGCCTTCGGCGGAGGCAACAGCGAGCGTGTTCGCGTCCTCGAACCTTGCCCGGCCTATCCGCACGTCCACGCCCTCTCGGCGTAAGACCTCGGGGGTTTCGAACCGATACACCTCAGAGATGGACCGCCGGACATAGTCCATCACCTCTCTGAGGTCCACCGGCCCCACGGTGGTCGCGCTCAAACCGAAACCGGAAGCGTTGCGTGCCTGGTGCGCTACCCTGGCTACCTTGAGCAGGGCCTTGCTGGGCACGCAACCGGTCCAGGTACAGTCGCCGCCGATGCGATCCTTCTCTATGAGCACCACCCGCGCGCCGGCTCGGGCCGCGAACCGCGCGGCGGTAATGCCGCCCGACCCGGCGCCGATGACCACGAGATCGCAAGACGCCGTCACATCAGACTCCTTTCTGCGGATAATCTTCGCGCACACAAGACGAACCCACGGAGATGGGTTGAGAAGCCGGGGTTGGTAGCGTATGGGCGCCTCAAAGCACAGTAATTCTATCGAGCAGCAAGCCAGAAGAGAGCCGGGGCAGTAGTACCCCAACCTAATCGTCCCGCTCTACGTAGTATGTGATCAGAAGCGTTTCTGGGCAATGGATAGAGGACCTTTATCAGCATTGACGAAAGACCTTGCGGGTCAGTGTCCTTGGAGTTTAGGCCTTCCGGTTCTCCTTTGTTTAAGTGTGTCACCGGCTGGAAAAGGAGTCCCTAGCGCGTTAGGGAAAGAGGTTGGCTATACGGCGAGTAGCCGTAAGGAGGCGATAAGTGGACAGGGTAGAAGACATCTCTAGGGAGAAACTCAAAGAGATGATGGATCGCGGGGATGACTTCGTGCTCGTCGAGACCCTCGACGAGGAACATTACGAATTTGCCCACCTGCCAGGCGCGATCAACCTACCGCCGGGGCAAACCGACCGGGCACAGGAGTTGATCCCCGACAAGGGGGCCGAGGTCGTCGTCTACTGCGCGAGTCCGCCATGAACGAAGTCCGAGGAGGCCGCCCGGGAGCTGGTGGCCATGGGCTACGAGAATGTCTGCCATTACGCAGGGGGTAAGCGGGACTGGATGAGACACGACCTGCCGGTCGAAGGAGAGCGCTCGGAGAGATAGTAGAGACCGTCCAGCGCTCGCCGGGATCCCCTTTCGGAGCTCTGGCCCCCTTGCGACCAATGCACAACAGGAGATAACCATGGCCGATGATCCAGTCTCCCGAGGTACCTTGAGAGTTGAAGGACAGGAGCTCAGTTACCTTCATGCCGGTGAAGGATCTCCGCTTCTGTTACTCCATGGCACTTACTGGAGCCGCGTGTGGGCGCCGGTGATACCGAGATTGGCGCAAGATCACGCGGTGTTCGCGCTCGATTATCCTGGCTTTGGCCGTTCTGGAGGCCGGCTTACCGTAGAGAACGCCACGGTACCGCGGTTGGCCGAGCTAATTCTGCGCGCCGCAGATGCGCTGCGGGTTGGGGAGGCCTTCTATTTGGCCGGTCATGACATCGGTGGTGCCGTAGCCCAGCATATTACGGCGTTCAATCAGGATCGTGTGCCGAAGCTGGCACTGATAAACAGCGTGCTCTACGATTCGTGGCCCGTACCCCGCGTAGCGCGCTTTCGAGACCCGGAGGTGGCGAGGAGCGTCACCCCCGAGCAGCTCGTCGAGCTTCGTCGTGAGGCGCTTCGCGGGACAGTAGAGCGATGTTTGTCGCCCGGTGAAGAAGAAGACTACCTCTCACCGTGGAGATCGGAGGATGCCACTCGCTCCTGGACGGCGCTGGCCGCTGCCGCAGATGCACGCTACACGATGGAATTAGTGGAGCCGCTAAAGAGGTCGGGCTTACCCATACTGCTGGTATGGGGCGAAGAGGATAGCGCTCAACCCATCGACTATGCTCGCCGCTTCGCTCGAGAGTTTCCTCAGGCACGCCTCGTAGCGGTGCCCGGAGCGGGTCACATTCCAATGGAGGACGACCCACAAATGGTCGGAGCTACGCTGGCTGGCTTCTTCGCTGAGGCATAACTGTGACCGGG
>DASTKM010000062.1:0-4515 GCA_035715885.1 Rubrobacter sp. | reverse complement strand
AGTGCGACGTCTTCCCCGTTGTGTCGCGCAGGGGTAGCAGGAAGGCCGCGATCGCGTTGGGGACAACGGAGCTTATGGAACGCAGCATCTGCTGATCTCCGACCTCGACTCCCCTTACCTCGAGTACGTCCATGAACTCCTGGGCGTCCTCAACCTGTACCTCGAGGATCAGAATCTGCTCTCCAGGTGAGATGTGGTTGTCCTTGCGCTGTTTCCTCTCCTTCCTGGCGTACTCCTCCTCGGTGCCCTTGCGGCGGTGGCCGCAGTCCCTGGTATGTAGCCAAGGGGAAAAGTAGTCCACGCTGGTCAAGCACACGACCTGCCACCACGCGAGCTGTTCTTCTCCCTCCCTGGCCTCGGGCCCCTGCACCTCTCCGATGCGCTCCTCGAGGAGCCAGCGCATGAACCGCCTGCCGGCATGCTGCTTGGAAACGGTGGATTCGGCACCTACGTTCGTGCCTCGATCGGGGAGGTCCGGATTGCCTGGGTTGGACGATACCCGTTCATGGTGAGCCCAGGAAGTATAGGATATCGGAGATCGAGGGGTCAGGATCTCTTTCGTCCTTCAGGCCTCCTCGAGCTTCAGGCCCGGCCCAGCGCCTCGGCGACGAGCTCGGCGACCTCCGAAGGATTCGTCGCGGCCCTTATGCCTGCCTCCCTGAGCGCCTCGCTCTTGGCCTCCGCCGTGCTCTCGCCCCCAGAGACGATGGCGCCAGCGTGTCCCATGGTTTTGCCCTCTGGGGCCGTGAAGCCGGCGATATAGGCCACGACAGGGATGCTCATCTCGCTCTTGACGTACTCGGCTGCGAGTTGTTCCGCGTTGCCCCCGATCTCCCCGATCATCACAGCGCATTCGGTCTCGGCGTCGGCCTCGAACTTGCTGAGGATCTCGATAAAGTCAGTCCCTATTATCGGATCGCCGCCGATCCCGACGGCGGTGCTCTGCCCGATCTCTCTTTGCGTGAGCTCGTTGACGATCTGGTAGGTCAGCGTGCCGCTGCGGCTTACGACGCCGACGTTTCCGGGCATAAAGATGTCCTTCGGCATTATGGAGACATTTGCTTTCCCCGGCGAGAGGACGCCGGGACAGTTCGGCCCGACGAGGGTGGCGTCCTTGGTCCCCAGGTAGTTTGCGACCCGCATCATGTCGTGGACGGGGATGCCTTCAGTAATGCAGCAGATGGTCGAGAGTCCGGCGTTCAAAGACTCGAAGATGGCGTCGGCGGCGAAGGGTGGGGGGACGAAGATCACGCTCGCGTTCGCGCCCGTCTCCTCTACGGCCTCCTCGACGGTGTCGAAGACAGGGACACCTTCGTGGTCCCGCCCGCCCTTACCGGGCGTCACCCCTGCGACTACCCTGGTGCCGCTCTGTAGCATCCTTCCTGTATGGAACGCGCCCTCCCTGCCCGTTATGCCCTGAACGAGGAGACGCGTCCCATCGTCTACGAGTATCGCCATGAAGTTACCTCTCCCCGTCTCTAGCGAGCTCTACCGCCCTGCGGGCCGCTTCCAGCATCGTCTCCTCTGTGACCACGTTCTCCGGTGTGTTCTCGGCGAGGATCCGGCGTCCCTCTTCGGCGTTCGTACCGTCGAGCCTGACGACGATGGGGAGCGTGAGCCCTGTCCGCTCTATGGCCGACAGCAACCCCCGCGCCACCTCGTCGCCGCGGGTTATGCCGCCGAAGATGTTGAAGAGCACGCTCCTGACCTGTTCGTTGGAAGTGACGATATCGAGGGCGGTCGAGATCTGCTCGGCGTCGGCCCCGCCGCCGACGTCGCAGAAGTTGGCTGGTTTGCCGCCGGCCTGGGCGACGACGTCGAGCGTGCTCATCACCAGCCCCGCCCCGTTGCCGAGGATGCCGATATCGCCGTCGAGCTTGACGTACTGAAGCCCGACCTCCTGTGCCCGTTCCTCCTGCGGGTCTGCGGCTTCGACGTCGTGCAGCCCGGCTATGTGTTCATGCCTGTACAAACTGGAGTCGTCCACAGTTACCTTCGCGTCCAACGTCAAGACGCGCCCCTCCCCGGTAACGACGAGGGGGTTGATCTCAACCAGGCTCGCGTCGAGACCCTCGAAGGCCTTGTACAAGTGCGAGAGCGTCGATCCTACGCCCTTGGCGACGTCTCCTTCCAGCCCCGCGGCGAAGGTGATCTCACGCACCTGGTAGGGAAGAAGACCGAGGAGTGGGTCTACGTGGAGCCTGACGATTGCCTCGGGGTTCGACTCCGCGACCTCTTCGATCTCCACCCCGCCCTCTGTGGAGAACAGGATCAAGGGCCGTTTCGCCGTCCTGTCTACCGTGATGGAGAGGTAGAATTCCCTGTCTATCTCCTCTCCGTGCTCGACGTAGACGCGCCGCACGGTGTGCCCGCGGATCTCCATACCGAGGATCTGCCCCGCCGCCTCTTCGGCCTCCCGCGAGCTGTCCACCACCTTGATGCCGCCGGCCTTGCCGCGCCCTCCGGTAAGGACCTGGGCTTTGATCGCCACTGTTCCCCCGAGTGTCTCGGCGGCCCTTCCTGCCTCCTCAGACGTACCCGCGACGATGCCGGGCAACGTCTCCAGGCCGTATTCCCTCAACAGTTCTTTCCCTTGATACTCGTAGAGATCCAAGTTAGAAGACTCCCGCGAAGTCGGCCATGACGGACCGAAATTATACAGACTTCCAAACCCTAATCATGATCCCAGGAACCTCCCCGCCGTACGCGCCCCGATGCGGGACCGCTCGGCCTTGCAGGTTCTCACCTCCCTCTCAGAGAGGGTGTCTAGAGTGGACCCTCGTGCACCCGCTGTTAGCATCCGACGGACCAGCCTGGGCAAATGAGCGGAGGGGTTGAGGTGCGCAGATCCGCAGCTTTGCGTGCGCTGGAGGTATCTCGTCGATCTTCGATCCTAGCAGAGTCGGGACGACCGGAAGTACAATATCGGTCCAGAGGCCAAAGAGGAGTAGATGAGACCAGGTACCAGGATACTGTTGGTAGAAGACGACCGAGCGATCGCCGGCTTCGTCGCACCCGAGCTCGAACACCTCGGCTTCCAGGTGCGGTGTGCCTACGACGGTGTCACTGGCTTGGAGGATGCGCAGAAATTCGGGCCTGCGTTGATCGTCCTGGATATCATGCTGCCGGGCTTGGATGGGGTCGGGGTCCTCAAGCGATTGCGCGAGGGGGGCAGCAGGGTGCCCGTGATCATGCTGACAGCCCGCGACACCACGCTCGACAAGGTACACAGCCTCGACCGTGGGGCGGACGATTACCTGACCAAGCCGTTCGACATAGAGGAACTCCTTGCCCGCATCCGCGCGCTGCTAAGGAGGGCTGAGGGTGAAGAGATACTTCGTGTGGCAGACCTGGAGATCAACACCTCCACCCGTGAGGTGAGGCGGGAGGAGAGGGAGATAGAGCTAACGACCCGCGAGTACGAGCTGCTCGAGTATATGGCTCAGAACCCTCGCCGGGTGCTCTCCCGCGAGCTCCTGCTCTCGCGCGTCTGGGACGAGGAGTTAGGCCTTACCACCAACGTGGTGGATGTCTACGTTGGCTATCTCAGGAGAAAGGTGGACGCCCCTGGTGAGGAGAAGCTGATCCGTACCGTGCGTGGGGCTGGCTACGCCTTGAAGGGGGCCTGAGCACTTGCCTATCAGGTGGCGCCTGACGCTGTTCATCGCCCTCGCAATAGGAGCGATACTCCTGGTCCTTGGCGTGGCACTCTTCATCTTCCTCAGGGCTGCCCTGCTCAAGAACGTCGAGGAGACCGCCAGAATGAGGGCCATTCATGCCGCCAAGACGATAAGTGCAGAGGACTCCCTGGAAAAGGAGGACGTCTCGGAATATACCTTGGACGGGGTCTTCGTGATCGTCAGGGACGGAAAGGGAGGTGTGCTCCCCGAGACGGTCAACATCCAGCCGAAGGACGCAGCCAAGGATCACGTCTGGCAAGAGGCACTCGCCGACGGCGACCCTGCCTCGGGCAGGGCCGAGATAACCGGTGACGATCCGTATTACATCTACGCCGTGCCTGTGGACCCGGCGCACGGAGACGCAAGGGTCGTGGAGGCAGGGAAGTCCTTCGAGGCGGCGTTGGATGGTGTACAGGCCGTCGGAGTAATCCTCGCCGCAGGCATCGGGGTGGCCTTCCTCCTCTCCATCGGCGGCGCCTACCTGCTGGCGCGTACGGCCCTGCGGCCTGTCGAAGCCGTAACGGCCACGGCGCAGGAGATGGGGGAGGGTGATCTCGCCAAGCGGCTGCCCGTTGCGAACCCGAAAGATGAGATCGGACGCCTCACCACCACGATAAACGGCCTGTTGGCGCGTCTCGATGCCGCCTTCAGGCGCAGGCAGGAGGCCCTCTCGCGCCAGCGGCGCTTCGCCGCCGACGCGAGTCACGAGCTGAGAACCCCCCTGACCTCCATTAGCGGGCACGCCAGAATGCTCGACGAGTGGGCCCTCGAAGGAGACAAAGAGACGGCGCGCCGGAGCGTCGGCACCATCCGCAGGGAGGCAGGGAGGATGCGC
>DASTKM010000061.1:0-4856 GCA_035715885.1 Rubrobacter sp. | reverse complement strand
CTCCTGATGTTCCACTACAAGCGCCTCTACTCCTATACCTCTGACGAGAACGTCTTCTTCGCCGTCACCTTCTCGCTCTCTTTCTGCCTGGGCTCCCCCTGTGTCCTCACGGGAATATTCGGATGAGTAGATTACAGGTATCAGGTTGGATCCGTCGTCCAGCCGACCTCCGACTTCGGATCGTCTTGCTGATGCCTGTAACCTGCAGCTTGAAGCTCCTCTGGGTTAACTGATGCCTGACCGCTCCATACGCTTCGAGCGCGGTTTGTCTTCTCCCAACGAGGTCTTCGGCCCTGCTGGCGAGCCCTATTCTCATTACCGGCCCGTGCTCGAGGAGATGGGGCGGATGGGCCCTGGGGAATGGCAGCGGAGGATTGACAGGGCGAATAGGGAACGGCTCCAGCAGCAGCGAGAGTTGGGCATGGTCCCTGACGATGAGGTCCACCCGACCGACTACGTGCCCCGCATCTTGCCGGCTGCGGACTGGGCAGTGTTGGAGCGGGGGCTGGCGCAGCGGATGCTCGCGATCAACGAGTGGCTCAGACGTCTCGAGGCAGGAAAGGATGAGGTCGTACCCGAGGAGGTCGTCGAGAGCAGCACTCTCTTCGACGCTTCTATCCCAACCCGATTCGGGGACGTCCCAAACCGGCAGATGGGCTTCGACATAGTCGCCGTCGAGCGTTCCGGCCGGACCGGCGGGTGGGAATACCTCGTCATCGAGGACAATGCCAAGATGCCGGTCGGTATCGAGCCGATGAATATACTCAGGGCGAGAACCCCCGATGTACTACCCGAGTCCTACACGGTGCTCCGGGTGAAACCGCTCGAAGGGCTAATGGAGCGCTTCGGCGAGGTCGTGCGGGCTGCTTCGCCCAAGCCCGACCCGACTATGGCGATCCTCTCCACAGGGCCTCACGACCAGTACTACCTCGATCACAAGGTCCTCGCCAGCGAGCTCGGGGCGATCCTGGCCGAGCGGCACGAAGTCGAAGTCGACCGCGACGGAAGGCTCGTCCACAAAAAGAGCGGTAGTAAGATCGACATAATCTACGAGCGCATCGAGGACGGCAGGATCTACGACGACGTAAAGGGCCTGATCGAATCTCAGGCCAGAGGCCTCATCGACGCCGTCTTCGCTCCCAACCTTGGCGTCGCCGACGATAAGGGCGTCTATCCGTTCATCCCCGAGATGATTCGGACCTACCTCGGAGAGGAGCCGGTACTGAACAACGTGGAGACTTACTCGCTCGCCGTCGAGGATGCCCGACGCTACGTCATGGACCACTTCGACGAGTTGGTCATAAAGAGCCGCAGTGGCTGGGGCGGTAAGGACGTCCTCATCTCTCCCGAAGAGTCCAGGGAGGACATTGAGGAGTTCCGCCGGATGGTAGAAGAGAACCCTGTCGAGTACGTGGCCCAGGAGGTGATAGATTTCTCGACCCACGTCCTCTGCGAGACAGACGAAGCTAATGATGGCTTTGTTCTACGCGACGCCCACGCCGACTACCGCATCCACGCTCTCGCCCCAGACGCCCAGACGATCGAGGTAGTACCAGGCGCCATGACGAGGGTAGCGGCGCCGGGCAGCAAGCTGGTCAACATCTCCAGCGGAGGCAAGATGAAGGACACCTGGGTGCAGTGTGGTGCATAAGGCTTCTGAGCCTTCCCCAACCCGCTATCAGGGGTCGTCGACGTCTTGCTGGGCGGGTGGTTTCGGCCACCGGTCAGATAAGGTCGAGCGCGCGGCGCGCAGCACCCCGAGACCCCCGTAGAGGGCGCCGACCGTGGCCAGAGGCCAGGCGAGGAAGCGCGGGAAACGGAGGCTGAGAAGGGAGGCTCCGAGCAAGGCACCGCTGGCCGCGGCTGCCAGGGCGTGTTCGTGGGTCTCCAGCGGATAGCCGCTCTTCTGGAGGGCAGTGCTGCCGACACGTAGAATGGTGGCCGAACCGCCGGAACCGCTCCCTGCCACACCCCTACGGGCATCGCGGTCGGAGAACTGGATCGGGCGCTCCGGACGCACCCTGGGGTGCGCGGCAGACCCGGCGAGGAGGACTTCGCGGGCGTTGGAGAGATCCTCCTCGAATAGCTCTTCCATCTGGGCGGCGAAGCCGATATCCTCTGCCACCAGGTCTATCTCCCAGTTTGCGACGAGGCTGGCGACGTTCAGGTTCGTCGAGCCGACCTTCGACCACCAGCCGTCGGCGACCAGGGTCTTGGCGTGGATCATGGGGCCACCGTACTCGAAGATGCGGACCCCCGCCTCGAGGAATTGCCGGTAGCCCGCGCGGGAGAGCGCCCCGATCCAGGGCAGATCGTTGGTCGCAGGCACGAGAACCCGCACGTCCACCCCGTCACGGACTACGGACATCAGAGATTGGGAGAGGATCGCCATAGAGAGGAAGTAAGCGTCGGTGATCCAGAACCTGCGCTCGACCCCTGCAGTGAGCAACTGCAGCATCCGCAGGGTCCGCATCCTGCGTGGTTCCTGGACGACCACGCGCGCCGGCACCTCGCCGGCCTTTGGGATGTTCTCGGAGTCGGGGCATTCGGCATCGGGGAGAGATTCACCGGCGACGCTCCAAAGTCCTGCGAAGGCGCGCTCCACCTCGGCAACGGCCGGGCCGCGGATGCCGACGGCCGTGTCCCTGTATGGGAGCCCTGTCTCGGGGGAGGTCACGAGCCAGCCGTCGGAGATGCACACGCCGCCCGTCGAGGCGTACTCGCCGTCCACGGCGAGCAGCTTGCGGTGGTCGCGCCGGATCGCGCCGAGCGGCCCACCGAGCGTCGGCGGGTTGACCGCCCTGACATCAACGCCGGCCTCCCGCATCCGCCGCCAGAAGGAGCGGCTCACGTCGAGGCAGCCGAACCAGTCGTAGAGCACACGGACGCTCACACCCTCCTCGGCCTTCAGGATCAAAGCCCTCGCGAACCTCTCCCCGACCTCGTCGTCGCTGAAGATGTAGTTGTCCAGATGCACCCAGCGCTCAGCCCCGGAGATGGCCGCGAGCCAGTCCTCGTAAGTGTCGGGGCCGTTCCTGAGAAGCTCCAACCGGTTGCCCTCCCGGAGCGGCGCGTCGCTGGCACGCGCCAGCGCGCGGTCCAGTCTCTCGCTCCGGAACGCGTCCGGCGCCGGTCTTCCCGCAGATCCTTGCTCTTCCGTCTCCAACCCCCGCCTCCTCGCGGAGAGTACAGTCTAACTCTACCCCGTTGCTACGCTCACGTCGACGGAAGGTGGTCCTGCGACGTGGCAATGTACGGTGCCGGCGGTATTTATAGAGTGGGGAGCGCGCGCCTCATGGCATCCCAGGCGAGGGTGGCGCACCTGATGCGGTTGGGGGTCTGAACGACGCCTTTGAGGGCGGAGAGCTCCCCGAGCTCTTCTCTTTCGTCCGTGCGCATCATCTCGAGGAAGGCTTCGATCTTCTCCTCCGCCTCCTCGAGGCTCTTGCCGGTGAGTTGCTCAGTGAGCATCGAGGCAGACGCTTGCGAGATGGAGCATCCGCGTCCGGTAAAGCTCACCTCTTCGAAGCTGCCATCATGCACCTTCGCGTAGACCGTCACCACGTCGCCGCAGAGAGGATTATCAATGTGTTCGTAGATGTCGGCATCCTCCAGCTCGCGCCGGTTGCGCGGGCGCTGAAAGTGGTCGAGAACTATCTCTCTGTAGAAGCTCTGCATCACCTTGCAGGAAATTGTATCAGGAGCGTGCGTAGCTTCGCGTGTTGCTGCATCGCCGAGGTTAGAGCTCGTGGCGTTGGTGCCACTCCTCGAGTGACTCCTCGGGATACTCAGGAAAAAGGCTCTCGCCTTCTCCGGTGTGGATCTCGCACCACGTTGGCGCGTAGTTCAGCATCAGGCGGACGTGCTCTGGAGGTTTGGGGAGGGGTGTGTCTATCGCCGAGGCGAAGGGGTGGATAAGGTCGGGCCACCGCGGGTCGTAAAGCCAGAGGAAGCTCCCGCAGAACCTGCAGAAGTTGCGCTCCGCCTCGCTGGCCGGTACCTCACCACGGTCGTAGAGCTTCGCATTGTAGACCGAGAGGTTCTCTTTACCTTCGACCTCCAGGGTGTTCGCGTCGGCTCCGAGGTTTATGGCGTAGCCGCCGCCCCCGGCAGTCTTGCGGCAGATGGAGCAGTAGCAAGCCTGATACGGGTACGGCGTCTCCGACTCGACCCGGAAACGTATCGCTTCGCAGTGGCAGGAACCTTCGAGCAGCATGCTCGCCTACCTCCTGCGGCGTCTGGTCCCGGTAACCTTGGCTTCCGCCAGCGCCACGTAGATGTCATCGCCCTCGACCTTGACATCGTGTTTGGGGACGGGCTTTATGGCCGGGAGGGTGAGTGCCTTGCCGGTGGTCACGTCGAACTTGGCGCCGTGGCGCGGACACTTTATCTGGTTGCCGATCAACTCTCCCTGATCCAGTGGACCGGCGTCGTGGGTGCATACGTCCTCGATGGCGTGGAACTCGCCGTCCACGTTGCACAGAGCAACCCGGTGGCCCTCCAGCTCGTAGACGCCCACTTCGCCGGGAGCCACGTCGCCAGTTTTGGCTATCTTGTGGAACTCGGCCATCCGGTTAGGCCACCCGCTCCTCGAAGCCGAGCCCGATCTTGCCCTCTATAGCCCGGTCGAGCTTGTCTTTCAGGCCCTTGAGGGGGATCCTGCTCGTGACCTCCCCGAAGAAACCGAACACGACGAGCTTCTCGGCCTCGCGGCGTGGGATCCCGCGGCTCATGAGATAGAAGAGCTCCACATCGTCCACCTGGCCGGTGGTCGAGCCGTGGGAGCACTTGACGTCGTCGGCCTGAATCTCCAGCCGTGGCAGGGAGACCGCCATCGCGTCGTCGGTACCGAGGAT
>DASTKM010000060.1:0-5654 GCA_035715885.1 Rubrobacter sp. | reverse complement strand
CTCGCGGCTCTTTATTCCGACCAGGCGGTCCTCGACCATGTCGATGCGGCCGACGGCGTTTGCGCCGGCGACGGCGCCAAGTTCGGATATGAGGTCTACTAGCGGCAGCTCTTCCCCATCGAGCGCCGTTGGCAGTCCTTCCTGGAAGCCGATCTCCACGTACTGCGGCTCGTCGGGGGCGTTCTCGGGAGAGGTCGCGAGCGCGAAGACGTCCTCGGTGGGTTCGTGGTCGGGGTCTTCCAGTGGCCCTGCCTCTATAGAGCGGCCCCAGAGGTTCTCGTCCACGCTGTAGGGGGAGTCTTTCGTCGTTGGGACGGGGATGGCGTGCTCCTCGGCGTAGGCCATCTCCTCGGGGCGGCTCATGTTCCAGTCGCGCACCGGGGCGACGACCCTCAGGTCTGGAGCGATGGAGGCTGTCGTCACGTCGAAGCGTACCTGATCGTTGCCCTTCCCCGTCGAGCCGTGCGCGATGTGCGTCGCCCCAACCTCCCTTGCAGTCTCGACGAGCTTCTTCGCTATGAGTGGGCGCCCGAGGGCCGTGAAGAGTGGGTACTTCCCGCCGTATAGCGCGTTCGCTTTTATCGCAGGGGCGACGTACTCTCCGGCGAACTCCGCCTTCGCGTCCCGCACGAAGGCGTCAGTGGCGCCTATCTGGAGCGCCTTCGCCTTTACGTCCTCCGGAGGCTCCCCCTGGCCGAGGTCCAGATACAGCGCGTAGGGCTCCGCCCCCTGCTGCTCGAGCCACTTGACGCAGACCGAAGTGTCCAGGCCGCCCGAGTAGGCGAGTACGACCTTCTTTCCTTTCAACATGATCCCTCCCGAAACGTATCTATGGCCTCAGACGGTAGTTGGTTCTCCTAGCACCGTCAGGGTGAGGTCGGATCCAGGCGCAGTGGCGTCCGTAAACTCCTGGGGTCCTCGACTACTCGACGTTGCCGGCTGGCCGCGTCTTCGCCCTGCAGACGTCGGCGATGAGGCTCGCCACCTCTGCGGCCGCGGACGCGTCTGGGGCTATGGCGAGCACGGTGTCCTGGCCCGCGATGGTGCCGAGCACTTTGAGCCCCTTCACCCTGTCGAGGACGCTGGAGACGGCGCCAGCAGTCCCGTCGCGGGTGTGGATGACGACCTGGTTCTGAGCTGGCACGAGGCCGAGGACGAAACTGGGTAGGACTTCGATGCCTGCGGAACCGGGGTCGTGCGGCAGCGCCAGGTAGCGGTTCCCGACCTTGAGGACCCCTAGCTCGGCGAGGTCGCGGCTCACGGTCGCCTGCGCGACCTCCACCCCCTCGTCTGCCAGCGCGCCGACGACATCCTGCTGGGTGCCGAGGTCGCGCTCCGAGATCAAACGCAGTATCAGATCCTGCCTCGTCGTTTTGTCCACCGGTGACACCGTCGCTCCCAAAACTGTCCTCCTACTCGAGGTGCTCGAGCCCCAGGTACTCCTCGTAGCCGAGCGCCAGGTTCATGTTCTGTAGCGCCGCCCCCGAGGCGCCCTTGAGCAGGTTGTCGACCGCCGAGAAGAGCAACAACTTCCCTGCCCGACTATCTACCGCAGCCGAGAGCCTGCACCTGTTGGTGTTGGCCACGTGCGCGACGTGCGGGTACTCCTCCCGCGCCTCGACGAAAGCCCATCCCTCGTAGTCCTCCGCATACCAGCCGAGGACCTCCTCCACCTCAGGCACGTCCCCGACGTCGACCACGATGGTCTCGAGCTCCCCACGCGTTATGGGGATGAGGTGCGGTACGAACGTCACCTCGGGCACCTCCCCAACACGCCGCAGAATCATCTCGATCTCAGGCGTGTGCCTGTGCCGCGGCGCCCCGTAGGCGCCAGCACTCTCGTTCACGCTGACGAAGTGCGTCTTCACGCTCGGCTTCGCCCCTGCCCCGCTCACCCCGGATAGAGCGTTGATGGTAACGGAGCGTATACCCGTCCCTATGCGCCTTACGACGGGAGCAAGAGCCAGAATGGCCGCCGTCGGATAGCAACCCGGGTTGGCGACGAGCCGCCCCTCAGCAGCCCCGAAGACCTCGGGCAACCCGTAGTGCGCCTCCGCGAGAAGCTCGGGCGCAGGATGCTCCCCGTACCACTCCACGTATAGCTCCTCCACGGGCAAGCGGAAATCCGCAGAGAGGTCTATTACCAGGCGGGTCCCCGATCTCAGCAACTCCTTTACCGCGCCGGCGCTCTCGCCGTGTCCGTAGGCTACGAAGGCCACGTCGAGGTCGGAGGCCTCGATCTCCTCCGGCGCCACATAGACCCCATCGACGGCAAGCTGCGGGTAGACGTCCCCCATCCTTAACCCCACATACCCGCGCGACGCAACGCTCATCGCCCCAACCTCGGGGTGGCCGGCGAGCAGCCGTACGAGCTCGATCCCCGCGTACCCACTCCCCCCATAGACGCCGACCTTTAGTCCCATGCCGCCCATTGTAGAACTTTCGGATATTTATTCAAGTTTCTGCATATACTGGTTGACGCCTTCGCACGTGGGTGCGACAATACGCCCCCGTGGTGAATAAAGATTCAACAATCAGAATAAAGTCTCTCTCCATTGGTGTGACGGCTACCTCGGGATTTATGGCGGTTGGGGTTGCTTGTGGGGTACGCGACGCTGGGAGGCGGGATCTTGGGCTCCTCTTCTCCGAGCTTCCCTGTGAGACGGCGGCCGTGTTCACCCGCAACGCCGTCTGGGGCGCGCCGCTCGTTGTGACGCGGGAGGCTGTTGAGAACGGTGGGGTGCGGGCGGTCGTGGCGAACAGCGGCAACGCCAACGCGGCGACCGGCGAGCGGGGCATCGAGGACGCCCGCGCGATACAGGCGCTCGCGGCTGAGACGCTCGGGATCAAAGCCGGAGAGGTCGCGGTAGCTTCGACCGGTGTCATCGGCGTCCACTTGCCGATGGACAGGATCTCATCCTGTATAAGTGCGGCGTCGGGCGAGCTGGGTGAGGGCGGTGAGGGCTTCGCCGAGTCCATCTTGACCACGGATACTCGTGCAAAGGAGGCGGTTGCACGGGTGGAGATCGGGGGCAGGACCGTCACGGTCGGGGGGACGGCCAAGGGGAGCGGTATGATCCACCCGAACATGGGCACAATGCTCGCGTTTCTGACGACAGACGCCGCCGTCGAGAAGAGCTGTCTGCAGGAGACTCTGAGCCGGGTCACGGACCGCACCTTCAACCGCGTTACCGTGGACGGAGACACCTCCCCGAGCGATATGGCCCTTCTAATGGCGAACGGCGCCGCGGCTAACGAGCCGCTCACGCTCGACTCCCCTGACTATCCTGCCTTCGTGGAGGCTGTCGAGAGCGTAGCGCGAACATTGGCCACGGAGATCGCACGCGACGGCGAGGGGGCGACCAGGCTCGTCGAGGTAGCCGTGGAGGGCGCGGCGAGCGAGGAATCCGCGGCGGCGCTTGCGAAGAGCGTGGTGGGGAGCAACCTGGTCAAGACGGCCGTGTTCGGTCAGGACGCGAACTGGGGAAGGGTGCTCACGGCGATGGGTTACTCGGGGGAGGCTTTTGATCCTGACGGAGTCGAGCTCTGGTTCGGTTCTATCAAGGTCTTCTCGGGCGGAGAGCCTGTGCCACATGATGAGGCTGAGGCCAACGCGACCCTCGGGGCAGGCGAAGTGAAGATCACAGTCCGGTTGAGCGAGGGTAACGATTCAGCCACAGCCTGGGGTTGCGACCTGAGTTATGAGTACGTCAGGATCAACGGGAGCTACAGGACGTGAAGCCCGTGGTGATCAAAGTTGGCGGCGGCACGCTTGCCGGAGGGGCGCTAGAGGACCTGCCTGATCTCCTTTCGGCCGGCTACAGGATCGTCATCGTACATGGAGGCGGCCTCCAGCTCACCAGGATGCTGGAGGCCCTCCACATCCCGACGCGGTTTCATGCGGGGCTCAGGGTTACGGACGAGGAGACTATCGAGGTGGCCGAGAACGTGTTCGCCGGAGGCGTGAACAAGGGCCTCGTGCGCGAGCTGGGAGATCTCGGGATACAGGCCGCGGGCATCTCGGGGACCGACGGGCCAACGCTAGTGGTCGAGCCGGTCCCGGATCTGGGCAGGGTCGGCAAGGTCGTGCGAGTCGTGCCTCACCTCATCGAGACCCTCTGGAGTGGAGGGTTCGTCCCCGTCGTCGCGCCGCTCGGGCTCGGTCCAGAGGGCGCCTACAACGTCAACGCCGACTCGGCCGCGGCGGCGCTCGCGGTCGGACTCGCGGCCGGCTACCTGTTCGTACTCACCGACGTCGATGGGCTGCTGGAAGAGGGCGAGACGGTGGAGACGCTCGCGCCGGATGAGTGCGAGGCCTACGTCGAGAGCGGGCTCGCGGCGGGCGGGATGGTGCCCAAGCTGCGGGCTGCGGCCGAGGCCGCACACGGCGGGGTGGAGGCCAGGATCCTCAACGGCAACAGGAAAGGTGCGCTCGAGGCGGCTGTCGCTGGCGAGCGGGTTGGAACTCTCATATCCGAAGGAGTCGCGGCATGCAAGCAGTGATGGAGACCTACAAACGTCTGGGGATAGCGCCAACGGGGGGCCAGGGAAGCTGGCTCTTCGATAGCGAGGGTAACCGTTACCTGGACTTTATAGGCGGGATCGCCACGAACTCCCTGGGGCACGGCCACCCGGCGCTCGTCGGGGCTATACAGGAGCAGGCCGGGAAGCTCATCCACTGCTCCAACCTCTATGAGATTCCCATTCAGGCCGAGGTGGCGCAGATGCTCTCCGTTGCGACGGACTTCGACAGGGTCTTCTTCTGCAACTCAGGAGCCGAGAGTATAGAGGCGGCGATCAAACTCTCTCGCAAGTACGCGCACGATACCTACGGTTCCAACAAGCATGAAATCCTGACTTTCTCGAAATCCTTCCACGGCCGCACCTACGGCGGCCTCACAGCCACGGCCCAGCCCACGCTACATGACGGCTTCGGCCCGATGCTGCCTGGCATGGTCC
This sequence comes from Rubrobacter sp., assembly GCA_035715885.1. Lineage (GTDB taxonomy): Bacteria > Actinomycetota > Rubrobacteria > Rubrobacterales > Rubrobacteraceae > Rubrobacter_D. Next base: position 695 of record DASTKM010000060.1, on the reverse strand, counting down.
ACGCCACCTTCGGAGATCTCGAAGCCGCAAAAGCGCTGGTTGGCCCGCAGACAGCTGCCGTGCTGGTCGAGCCGATCCAGGGCGAGGGCGGTATAAACGAGCCGCCGGAGGGCTTTCTCGAAGGGCTGCGAGCGCTTTGCGACGAGCACGGGGCGCTACTCATCTTCGACGAGGTCCAGACCGGCGCGGGACGCACGGGACATCTGTATGCCTACCAGGGGACCGATGTCGTCCCCGACGTTCTCACCAGCGCCAAGGGTTTGGGTGGCGGCTTCCCCGTAGGGGCGATGATGGTCAAGGAGGCGTACGCCGCGCTGGGGCCTGGCAACCACGGCTCGACCTTCGGAGGCAACCCCCTGGCGATGGCCGCAGTAAAGGCCGTGCTCCGCGTGGTGAATGACCCTGCTTTCCTCGAAGAAGTACGCTTCAAGGGGACCGTTTTGAAGAATGCTCTCCAAAAGCTGGCCGAACAGGTTCCCGGCGCGGAGGTGCGGGGCGAAGGCCTCCTGCTCGGGCTCGACCTGGGGGACGCCGGCCTTGCCGGGAGAGTCTTCGAGCACTGCCTGGATCAGGGGGTCCTCGTCAACCTGGTAGGTGGCACGACCATCCGCATGGCGCCGCCGCTAACCGTAAGCAGAACGGAGGTTCGGGCTGCGCTCGATACCTTTCGAGGCGGCGTTTACCAGGCTGTAGAG
>DASTKM010000059.1:0-3359 GCA_035715885.1 Rubrobacter sp. | reverse complement strand
TTTGGTTACGTTGCTCATTAGGATCAACCGCGAGAAGCAAAGGTTGCTCACCTACGGTCTATCAGACCATTACAAGAGCATCTTCCAGATCACGCGCCTGGATGACGCCATCGCCATCCACGATACTGAAGAGGAGGCCGTGAGGGCCGCGAACTCGGCATAGAGACGTGTCGACGAACGCCCACGGAAGGGAGGCGCATGATGGCCGAGCAGACCCCGCAAGATGAGATGAGAGAGGAGGAAAAGCACAAGCCAGAGCCCCGCGATGCCGCCTACTGGGCCAGGTACGCCGAGACGCTCAAGGTCGCCGGCGTGGCCGAAGGCGCGACGAACATCAACGTCGAGGGGCGCAGGGCAGTCGGTCCTCTACAGGGCTTCGGGAAGATGTGGCAGAAGACCTACAGGGTCAGCCTCAAAGACGCCGACGTAACGCCCGTCGAGGTCATCAAAACCTGGAAAGAGAATTACAAGGACTTCTGGCCCGAGGGGAATCTCTTCTACGCGCCGCTGGCCGGCATTACGCCAGGCGAGGTCGCCCTCATTTCCGGCTCGCTGCCAGGCGGCGTCAAGCTATCGACCGGCGTGATGGTCCTGTACGCCGATGACGAGTCCTTCTCTTTGATGACGCCCGAGGGACACCCGTTCTCGGGTTGGATCACATTCAGTTCCTTCGAGGAAGAGGGTACAACCGTAGCCCAGGCCCAGGTTCTGATGCGCGCCAACGATCCTCTCTACGAGATAGGCCTCCGTATGGGCGGCCACAAAATGGAGAACGAGATGTGGCGTAAGACCCTGGAGAATCTGGCCGCCCATTTCGGCGTCAATGAGCCGGTCGAGATGAACCTGGTCTGCGTCGACCCCAAGCTCCAGTGGAGCCATTATCGTAACATTTGGCAAAATGCTGGCATACGTTCCGCCCTCTATACGATCACGGCTCCTCTCCGCTGGCGCCGCAACCGCGCGAGACAGGATTAGTCGCGAACTCTAGAGTCGAACGTTACAATTGGGGCGTGGTAGGGACATACGACGCCGTCGTCGTCGGCTCGGGCCCAAACGGGCTTGCAGCGGCGATAGAGCTTGCCCGCAACGGGCGGCGTGTGGCCGTGCTCGAGGGCAGAAGCACCATCGGAGGGGGCACGAGGTCGGCGGAGATCACGCTGCCTGGCTTCGTCCACGACCTCGGCTCAGCCATACACCCTCTGGGCTACGCCTCGCCGTTCTTCCGCTCGCTGCCGCTAAGAGAGCACGGCCTGGAATGGATCCACCCGTCTGCCCCGCTCGCCCACCCGTTCGACGACGGTACGGCGGTGGTGCTAGAGCGTTCGATCGCGGCGACGGCCGCCGGGCTCGGCCCTGACGCCGCGGCCTACGGCCGGCTGATGGAACCGATCTCCGCTGACGCTGGCAGGATAGCCTACTTCTTCATCGGCAGACCGAGCCTTCTCCGGCATCCCCTGGCGCTTGCTACGTCCGGCATGTGGTCCCTGCGGGACGCCCGCGCCCTGGCCGAGAGCGAGTTCGACGGCGAGAGGGCCAGGGGCCTCTTCGCCGGCAACGCGGCGCACTCCTTCTTACCGCTGGATCGACCACCGAGCGCCATGTTCGGGCTGCTACTCGGGACGTTGGGCCACGCCTTCGGCTGGCCTTTCCCCAAGGGGGGTTCGCAGGCGCTCGCAGACGCTCTCGCGTCCTACCTTGCGTCTTTGGGAGGTGAGATCTACACGGACGTGGCAGTACGTTCGGTCGAAGATGTGCCGCGAACCCGTGCGGTACTCTTCGACGTGACTCCGCGCCAGCTCCTCGACATTGCCGGGCAGCACTTTACCGAGGATTACAACAGTGCCCTCAAGCGCTACCGCTACGGTCCTGGCATCTTCAAGATGGACTTCGCGCTCGACGGACCGGTCCCCTGGACGGCGGAGGGTTGCAGGCGGGCCGGCACCGTCCACCTCGGCGGCACGCTCGACGAGATCGCGGCGGGGGAGGGCGCCGTAGCGCGCGGGGAGCACCCTGAGAAGCCGTTCATCCTGCTCGCCCAGCAGAGCCTCTTCGATCAGACGCGCGCTCCCGAGGGCAAGCACACCGTCTGGGCCTACTGCCACGTCCCAAACGGCTCGACCTTCGATATGACCGAGAGGATCGAGGCGCAGATAGAGCGCTTCGCCCCGGGTTTCAAGGATCTTGTCTTGGAGAAGCGCGTGGCGGGGACGGCCGACCTCGAAAGGTGGAACCCCAACCTGGTCGGCGGCGATATCAACGGCGGGTACATGGACCTCAGGCAGCTCTTTACCAGACCAATGCCCAGGATCAACCCTTACTCTACTCCTGCCGGCGGCCTCTACATCTGCTCCTCATCGACGCCACCAGGTGGGGGCGTGCACGGCATGTGCGGCTACCTGGCGGCCCGTGCGGCCTTACGCTACCTCCAGTAACGGGGCGGGAAGGAGAGCCCGACGCAGACCCTGGGCACAGCCGTCGGGAGGATCGCGTGGTTTTCTTGCTTCTCGACGCTCTCTTTCGTCCTGGTCTACTTCGGCGTCCTTGCGCAGACGACACTCCGCGCGCTGACCGGCCAGGAGCCGACGGTGGGCATTGTCGCCTCCACACTGGCTATCGCGGCCCTGTTCGATCCCCTTCGACGGCGCATACAGGAGTTGAGAGATCGCCGCTTCTACAGGAGGAAGTACGATGCTGCGAGGACGCTAAGAGCGTTCTCCTCTAAACTGGGCGAGGAGACGGACCTCAACAGGCAGGGTGGAGAGCTGGTTTCGGTGGTAGGGGAGACCATGCAACCTGTGGCAGGCGCTAACGGTAAGAAAGCGAGGTAGAAGATGTATGAGGTGGTCGTGATCGGCGGCGGACCTTCCGGGATAACAGCAGCATTGCGCGCCAGGGAGCTTGGCGCCACCGTCGCGCTTATCGAGAGCGAGCACATGGGCGGCGTCTCTACGAACGATGGCTGCGTCCCGACCCGCGTGCTCGCCAGGGCCGCGCGTCTGGTGCGCGATGCGGAGCAGTTCGCCGACTATGGGCTAGAGGGTGAACCGCCCGCGGTGAACTTCGCTGGGCTGTTGAACCATACAGAGCATGTCGTACGCACGGTCCACCAGAAGAAGCAGCTGCGGGCCCAGCTCGAAGCTGCGGACGTGCACGTGGTCGATGGGGTTGGCGACGCTCGCTTTCTCGATAGTCATACCCTCACACTCGGCAACGGAAGTAGCGTGCAAGGTGAGAAGTTCATACTCTGCGTGGGCGGCCACGCGCGTAGGATCCCCTTGCCGGGTAGCGAGCACGCCCTGACCCACAGCGACGTCTGGACGATGAAGGGGCTGCCAGAATCAGTCGCCGTGATAGGCGGT
>DASTKM010000058.1:0-3238 GCA_035715885.1 Rubrobacter sp. | reverse complement strand
CTGCTCGTGGGCGGGTATTTCGCCTACCGGACCACCGGTGTGATTCTGGCGTTCCTGCTGACGATCTTGCTATCTATCATACTCAGCGCTCCGGTCAACTATCTGGCCAGGAGGGGGTTACCGCGAACGTGGGGTGTTCTGGCAGTGATCGCGGCGCTGGCGGGACTGCTCTGGCTCTTCGGCCTGGCGCTCGTCCCTGCCGTCGAGACCCAATCCCGCCAGTTCGCCGAGGCTTTCCCGACGCTCCTGGAAGAAGCCCTCGCCCTGGCCAACCGTCTCCAGAGCTTCTTCGGGCTCGGTACCCAGATAGGCCTCGATCCCGAAAGCCTGTCCGGGGTCGGGCGGGAGGTACTCACGGGGAGCACCGTATCGACGGCTGCGGGGGTGGGGTTGACCGCGGCGACCGTGGTCTCGCTGGCAGCGGTCGTGTTCATCTCCACCATCTACCTGGTCATCCGGCCCGAGCCCTGGGTCAACGGGTTCGTCTCGCTCTTCCCCGCCGGATGGCGGCAGAGGACGCGAGAGGTGCTTCAGACGTTGTACCACACGGTGCAACGGTGGTTCCTTGGTCAGCTCGCGGCCATGACCTTCATCGCTGTTTTCTGGGCCATCTCGCTCTCTCTGATCGGGGTGCCTTTCGCGCTACTCCTCGGCATCTTCAGCGGCCTGATCTCGTTTATCCCTTACCTGGGCGCGCTCATCTCGGTCGTCCTTCCCGTGCTTCTGGCTCTGATCTCGGACCCTTTCTCGGCCGTCTGGGTGATCCTGGCTTTTATCATCATCCAGCAGATCGAAGGCAACCTCCTCCAGCCGATCGTAATGAGCCGGGCCGTGGACCTGCATCCCGCACTGGTAATTTTCGCCATACTGGTAATGGGCACGCTCTTCGGCCTTATAGGAGTCTTCCTGGCCGTCCCACTCGTCGCCGTGCTGCAGGTTCTGGTGCGCGAGCTCTGGGTGCAAAAGATGGACCAGATGGGAACGGACCCCAACCCACCCGCCAGAGAACCTCCTAAACGCAAACTCCCAGGCCCACTCAGCAGGGCCTTGAAAGCTCTACGCCCCTCACGCCACGCATAGGGCTCTCAAGCCTCATGCACGACGAGCATTTCAGCACCTCAGCACGCGCCCTGTCGGGCGCTTTCAGCTAGTCAGCTACTCGTTTACGCAAGCTCTTACTGACTGGCTGACAAGCGAAGGCCTTAAGGCCTGAGCGTGCTGACATGCCCATACCGTTGACATAAACACATCATGCCCCTATTATTGAATCGTCATTTAAAGGAGGCGTGTATGGAGACTGTGCGGAGTTGGACCGATGGGGACCTCCGCAGGCTCGACGAGATCATCGTTGAGGGTGAACGCCGATTCAAGGAACGTCAGCCCAGGTCGAGGGCTTTGATCGGGGAGGCGCGGAGGGTTCTGGCTGGAGGGGCGACCTCGAGCTGGCAGATCGCGCGTCCGCAGATGATCTGGGTCAGCCACGGAGAGGGCTCAAGGATCTACGACGCCGACGGTGGGGAGTACGTGGATCTCCACGGCGGGTACGGCGTAGGCGCCGTTGGACACGGCCATCCGAGGATCGTCGAGGCCTTGACGCGGAGGGTTCCGAGGGGCACCCACTTCGCCCAGCCGACGGAGGATGCGATCGCCGTGGCTGACGAGCTCGCGCGGCGTTTCGGTCTTCCGCTGTGGCGCTTCTCCAACTCAGGCACCGAGGCCACGATGGACGCGGTGCACCTCATGCGCGCGATCAAGGGCCGGGATCTGATCGTCAAGGTAGAGGGCTGCTACCATGGGCATCATGACTCGGTCATGGTCTCCGTGTCGAACGAGAAGGACGAGATCGGGCCCGCCGAACGCCCCAATAGCGCGCCTTCGGGGACGGGTATCCCGCGGGCCATCACCGACCTTACCCTAATCGTCCCTTACAACGACCTCGACGCACTGCAGAGGCTCTTCGAGGAGCATCGCGGGCGGATAGCGGGCATGATCCTCGAGCCGATAATGATGAACGCTGGCGTCATACCTCCTGAGGAGGGCTACCTGGAGGGCGTGCGCGAGATAGTGCACGACCATGGCGCCCTGCTCGCCTTCGACGAGGTCAAGTGCGGCGTCACCACGGCCTACGGGGGGGCCAGCGGGTACCTCGGCGTAAGCCCCGATATGGTGTGCCTCGCCAAGGCCATAGGCGGTGGCGTTCCCTGCGGGGCCATAGGCGGTACTGAGGAGGTCATGGGCCGCATCGCCGACGGCACCTACGATCAGGTCGGCACCTTCAACGGTAACCCGCTCACGATGGCCGCCTCCCGCGCTACGCTGATCGAGATCCTCACCCCCGAGGCTTACGAACACTTCGACCGGCTCGGAATGATCATGTCCGACGGGGTGCGGGACATCGTCGAGGAGTACGACCTCGCCGCCTACCCGCTGGAGTTCGGGGCCAAGGGGTCCGTAACGTTCTCTGGCAGGAGGGTTCGAAACTACAGGGACTTTCTGGAGCTCGACGATCGTTTCAGCCAGGCGCACTGGCTCTTCCAGCACAACGGTGGTGTCTTCTTGCCGCCGTGGGGGAAGGCGGAACAGTGGACGCTCTCGGTACAGCACTCCGAGGACGACGCCAGGCGCTTCGTAGACAACTTCGAGACCTTCGCGCGGGCGTTACGCAGGTGAACACGGAGGAAGGCCACGCAGGGGGTCACGTACAGCTCGTAGACCTCGCCAAGCGCTTCGGCGACTTCGAGGCCGTGTGCGGCATAGATCTGGATATCCCGCCTGGAGAGTTCTTCTCGCTGCTAGGCCCGAGCGGGTGCGGCAAGACAACGACACTGCGCATGATCGCCGGTTTCGAGCGTCCCAGCGGAGGACATATCTTGCTTGACGGCAAGGACGTGTCGGGCACCCCCCCGAACCGGCGCAACGTCAACACCGTGTTCCAGAGCTACGCCCTTTTCTCTCACCTGACGGTCGCCGAGAACGTCGCCTTCGGGTTGCGTTTCGCGAAGGCGTCCAGGGAGGAGGTCCGTAGCAGGGTCGGAGAGGCGCTCTCCCTGGTGCGGATGCAGGAGTTCCGCGACCGCAAACCGCACCAGCTCTCAGGCGGTCAGCAGCAGCGGGTCGCGCTCGCGCGGGCTTTGATCCTCAACCCATCCGTTCTGCTTCTGGACGAGCCGCTCGGCGCCCTCGACGCCAAGCTCAGGAAAGCACTCCAGATCGAGCTGAAGGCCCTGCAGGAGCAAGT
>DASTKM010000057.1:0-3691 GCA_035715885.1 Rubrobacter sp. | reverse complement strand
AGGTGGGCTCTGCGAACACTTCGCCCGAGCGCACGTTCTCCCTCTCAGAAGAGTGCGAGATCGAGTTGCGCGAGTTCTTCGCCCCCGAGTACCGTGTATACGAGCGGGCCATAGGCGGATGAGGACCGCCGTAGGATCGTGGAACTGACTAGATCTCTCCGGACACCTGCGGGTTTGCCAACCTGCTGGGGCGCACTACCCTCTCCGGCGCGGGAATAGAGGAGTCTATCCTTTGACAATTTGCCCGGAGGCCAGTAGCTTTATGTCCGAATCGTAGAATGGCTGCGTTGTAAAGAAAGGTCGAGGTCTGCCAGTGTTCAAAATCAACAGGGCTTTCGGCGTCGGGCGAGACGCAAAGGCGTTCTTGAACATGCAGGGTGGCCTCACGCGGGGAGCGGTACCGAATCCCAAGCACCACGAGGAGCAGGCCCAGAGGCTCAGGAAGGTCGTAACGAGGCAGAGGAAGGCGCTGCACAGGAAAGACCGGCAGATCGAGGAGCAAGCCGCGGTGCTCGAGGAGCAAGCCGCGGCGCTCGAGCCCCTGCGGGAGAGACGGCAACGCGAGATCAAGCTCAGGAAAGAACTCAAACAGAAGAGTTTGGAGATCTTTCACCTAAAGAACGAACTCGACGCGATGAAGGTGTTGGTGGAGAACGTCAGGAACGTTCCCTCGGCTGAGCAGGACGTAGGCGCGCTACCCGACTTCGTCATCATTGGAGCGCAAAAGGGTGGGACATCCTTCCTCTACTACCTGCTCACGCGTCACCCGCTCGTAGAGCCCGCCGCTCGTAAGGAATTGCACTTCTTCGACCAGCCAGAACATTTCGACAACGGCGCCGAGTGGTATCGGCGGTGCTTCCCGCGGCTGAGCTCGAAGGACGGGCAGAGGTCCATAACCGGAGAGGCAACTCCCTACTACATGTTTGACCCGCCCGTCGCAGAAAGAATGGCGGAGGTGGTGCCGCAAGCACGGCTGATAGCGCTGCTCAGGAACCCGGCCGACAGGGCCTACTCCCACTATCAGATGCAGGTGAAAAGGGGAACAGAACCCAGGTCCTTCGAAGAAGCCATAGAGCAGCAGCATTCCTCATACGTGTCCAGGGGCATCTACGTGGACCAGCTTCTGCGCTGGTTCGAGTTCTTTAGCAAAGAGCAGATGCTCATACTCAAGAGCGAGGATTTCTTCGAGCGCCCCGTCGAGACATTGAAGGGCGTCCTGAATTTCCTCGACCTACCAGACTGGCAGCCTGAAGCTTCGGAACTTCAACAGAGACGACACACAGGCACCTACAGACAAAAGATGGACCCGGCCACCAGACGGCGGCTGGAGGCCTACTTCGAGCCGTACAACCAGCGGCTCTATGAGTGCCTCGACGTTGATTTCGGGTGGTAGCGTCGTTCGGAGCGCACTTACCTGGGGGCTATTCTGGTCCGGAGGCTGCTGATCCTGTCTAGTAGTTTCCAGGTCTTTGAGCTCTGAAGCTGTTTGAATGTCCGGCGTCTGCGTTCCCTGTCGCGCTCCAACTCCCTGACCTTCTCCTGAAGTCGCCAGGTCCTGGCTTCCACCTCCTCCAGGGAGGTTGCGAGCGCGGACTTCGAGGTTCTCTGGGTGTACAGTGCTGGCTTTGCCCATTGTTTTTCGATGCGGTCGAGAATCCACGCTTCGGCGGCGCGGTTGGCGTGCTCCTGTATCAGGGATCGCTTCTCCCTGGACCTCACCCTCTCTGACCGCGGAACTTCATCTGAGAGCTCTGCCTTTACGGTCTCGTCGAACTCCAGCTCGAGGAAACGTGAGATCAGGGGCGCGACGGTCTCGGTCCGGTAGAGGAAGTCATGGTAGTCGATTATCAGTACCCTCGGAATCAGGCTGTCTCTTATGAACCTCCTAGTGCCTTGCAAGCCTCTGTTCCAGGTTTTCACCGCACGTCCGAAACCGTCGTTGCTATTCTGGCGGTCGTCGGCATCTTCAGGCTCCCACGACTCGGCGACCTCTTCGATGGGACGGTACACGACTATGAAGCGCGCCCCGGGGTTGTTCCCTGCTACCGACTCCATACGCATCAGGTAGTCGGAGTTGCTGGCGCCCATCCACTGCAGCCTGGACGGATCCCTGTTCGCCAGGAGCTCCGCTGGTGGCTTGATGAGACGGTCCCCATCGTTGTGTGGCGCCCCTGGCTCCTTCGGCAGAGGGTCGAGCATCCTCTCGAACGTAGAGGGATCCAGTGTGATCTCCCCCTGCTGTGTCGTCTCGGAGCTTTCCTGGCAGACGAGTATCTTCGGATGTCGGTTCAGGTAGTCTGTGAGGGCCGTGGTGCCGCTCCTGTCGCAACCACAGACGAAGAGAGCTCCTGGTTTTCTTGGGCTTTCGAACTCGTAGCCGAAGTACTCGATATCTCTCTTGAATCTCTCTCTTACGATCAACTCGGTATCGGGAGTGTAAAACGTACTGTAGTGCTGGTGACCGGAGCGATTCTTGTGCGGGACTACCTCTAACTCGAAGCCTATCCTACGGAAGACCTCCTGGATATCCTCATCGAAGTTCTCCAGTCGGCCTATGAAGTCAACGAGCAAGTTGCCATGGTCGTCCGTCACGTAATCTAGTTGATTGTACGCGAACGAATAGTGGACGCCTTCCTTTATCTCTACTTCGTCCGTGCAGTTGCGGATGAACTCTTCGAAGGTCGAGCTGTTATCGTGCACGTACTGCCATAGTTCGTTGCCTTCTCTTGGCATCGTCGTTACCATGCTGTACCAGGAGACCAATCGATCCCACGGATTTCTCACGAAGGCGAACTTGAAGTATTCGTCCCAATCTTCTAGCTCATCCATCCCCAGGCTTGCAAACCCGTGCCTCGCCACAATGCGACGTAGATCAGGGATACGCTCATTCAATAACCTGTCCACAGTGAGTCCGCCCGTCTTCTGAATGTGGACGAAAACCACCTTACGGCTATCGGAGACGAACACTCTTACCCAATCCTCCCTCTAGAGTCTTCTCCGCCGTTTAGTCTACTTTGCAAAGCAATGCTCTTTCAACCGTGAGCCGAGGATACCAGGCCCCGCTGCCCGATAAATATGTGGACAGTACGGTATCCGCGGATACAAAACGCGTGGTGGAGGGCGAACCACAGATTACGAGGCCTCTCTGAACGTCTTCTGGTGCGGAGGGTGCAGATCGTTGTGCCGGCTTGTTCGCTGCGGAAGCAAAGGGCAATATAGTGTCTACGCCGCAGGTCCTGCGCGTTCGGCCCGGCTGGCTCGAACCGGACGGGCTAGTATATGGGATGCGGACGAAGACCGGGAAGAATAGTGCCGAGATTCGCGCACGGACGCGGGGGAGATGGATGTGGCCGGCAACGTGAGGGCATATTTGAGATTCGCGGTAGGGATCATCCGTGGCGAAGTGCCCTATCCTGCCGAAGTACGCGGCAGACCACTGGACCTCCTGCACGAGCAGCTCGCCTCCAGAGACCGGGAGATCTCCCGGCTAAGGGCACGCCTCGCCGCAGGAGACAGCGATGATACCATCGGCGGTATCCCTCCGGAGCACTTCATCTGGGTCTTCGGCGTCGCGAGGACCGGCAGTAGCTGGCTCGGCGCCATGATGGGAGATCTGGACGACCACGCTATATGGTACGAACCCTACGTGGGAGACGTGTTCGGCTACGCTTATTACATGCGCGCCGGGGAG
>DASTKM010000056.1:0-2676 GCA_035715885.1 Rubrobacter sp. | reverse complement strand
GGTGTAGTAAGGCTGATCGTCGGTAATGATGACGAGCAGGTTGGGCTCGTCTCTCCCACCGCTCATCGCTTCGGCCAGCGACAGCCCGGCGGCCGCAGCTCCGGCGCCTCCTAGGGCGAAAAATTCCCTCCTGGTCATGCGCGGTCTTCCCACGCATGCACTATAAGGCACCATAAGAGACGGGACAGCGAGGATGAACTTCTGCTCTTCTACGCTCCTGTATTCCCCGGAGTGCGTGGAAGGAGAATTCTCCGAAGTTCGGGTGAGGGGGTTTTTGAAGGTTCGAGTCATCTGCCGCCTACGTGGACGGCCGGACGTCTCGTGCCGTCCGGCTCGGCTTCGCGCAAGACCTCGTGGGTGACGGGAGCGGTATCCCCCTCCCCGAAGAGCAGGAAGCGGAACAGGTACACGATAGGGTTGCCCTCCGTCCACCCAAAGTAGCAGTGCGGCGTCTTGCCAGTCGTGTCTCGCAGGTGAAGCAAGAGGGCGGCGATGGCGTTGGGCACGACCGAACTCACCGCCCTCAGGACCTTGTGGCCGCTGACCTCCACCCCCCTCACCTTCAGCACGTCCTCGAACTCCGAAGCATCCTCCACGTCCACCTCAAGGAATATGATGGGGACGTTGGGTGGAATGTGGTTGTCTTCGCGCTGCTCTTTCTCCTTGTTGTCGTATTCGGCCTCATCGCCCGCCTGGCGCCGGTTGGCGACGATGTGGATCTCGCCTTCGTGGCTCGCCTCCTCGACGAACCTCAGCGCCGTCTCGTCGAGTTCTATGCGCTCCTTCCTGAGCTCCAGCGAGCGGTAGACCCGCGAGATGAGCGAGGTGGCGACGATCGCCCCGATGAAGAACAGGGAGATCACTATCCCATCGGGACGCTTTATCTCGTTGGCCACGAGTGCGTACATGAATACGGCCGTGACCAGCCCGAAGGCGATCGCCGGGAACCTGGAGCCTCCGCGCCAAGCCGAGAGCGTAACGGCGAAGGCGGCCGAGGACATCATAGCCAGCACACCCGTGGCGTAGGCGCCTGCCTGGGCGTTCACGTCGGCAGAGAAGATGATCGTGACCACGACGGCCACGGCCGTGTATACGAGCACGAGGGGCCGTATTGCCCGCGCCCACTCAGGAGCCATCCCGTATCGGGGCAAATAGCGGGGCACGATGTTCAACAGCCCGGCCATCGCAGAGGCTCCGGCGAACGCCAGGATGAGAATCGTGCTCACGTCGTAGGTCGTGCCCAAAGCCTCGCCGAGGTAGTTGTGCGCCACGTAGGCAAGCGCCCGGCCGTTGGCGCTGCCTCCCGGTGCCAGCTCCCGGGCAGGGATCAGCAGCGTCGTCACAAAGCTGGTGGTAATCAGGTAGAAGCTCATGATCAGGGCCGCAACCGTGAGCATCCTGCGTGTGTTGCGGATGCGCCCCTCGAGGCGCTGGGGATCGTCTTCCTCGTCGCCGCGAACGAGCGGCATCAAACCCACACCGGTCTCAAAGCCCGAGAGCCCAAGCGCTAGCTGCGGGAACACGAGTAGCGAGACACCTACCATCAAGAGTGGGTTGCCGTAGTTCGTAAACAGCGCATCCTGCCAGCGGACTACGTTCTGTGGGTGCGTTGCGATCTCGTAGAAACCGACGCCCACGACGAGGAGGTTCAAGATGAGGTAGGCCCCGACGATGAAGATCGCGATGCCGATGGCCTCCTTGAACCCCTTGAGGAAGATCGCGCCAAGGACCGCCAGGAGCACCAACGTGATGAGGACCTCCCGGTCGTGCAAGAAAGAGGATACCAGAGGGTTCTCGGCGATGTGCACGGCGGCGTCCGCCGCGGAGAGGGTGATCGTGACTATCCAGGCTGTGGCCACGAACCCCAGCAGGCAGAGCACGAACAGCTTGCCCTTCCAGAATGAGAGCAACCTCTCGAGCATCGCGATCGAGCCTTGCCCGTGGGGGCTCTCCTCGGCCACCCGCCTGTACATCGGTAGCATCCCGAAGAGGGTCAAGAGCACTATGAGAAGGGTGGCGATAGGCGAGAGCGCTCCGGCCGCGACCGCCGCGATGGCAGGTATGTAGCCCAAGGTGGAGAAGTAATCGACGCCAGTCAGGCACACCACCTGCCACCACGGGTGCTGCTCCTCGCCTTCCCTGGCCTCGGGCCCCTGTACCTCCTCGATGCGCTTCTCGAGCAGCCAGAGCTTTAGCCGGGCAAGCTGGGTCTTCGGTGCGGCCGTGGCCCCGGACATCGCCTATCCTCCGATCCCTAGCGCTGCCGCTTCGGATCTAACTCCCCGGAGGCGAACACGTGCTCCAGGTGCTCCCTGCAATGGTGGAGGAGCTCGGGATTCATGATGATCTCGTCGATCTCGCCTTGGGAGCAGTTGCGGCGCACGTAGGGCTCCTGGAGTACGTCGTGAAGGTCGGCATCCTCGTCCACGCGGTGGATGATGTAGTGGAGGACCTTCTCCTCGCGCTGAGCGCGAGGGCCGTGCTGCCTGCCGAACATGATTAGTTCCCAGAAGGGTCGCTGTTCGGGCACGCTTACTACCTCCTTCTTCTGCGCCTGCGGGGTTAGCTGTCGGGTTCGGGCCGAAAGAGAAAAGCCCTACGCTGGCTGGCTTCGCCGGCCTAGCGATTCACCCCGCGGACCTCCTTAGAGGTCCGTGTGGGTCCCCCGCCCCCCGG
>DASTKM010000055.1:0-5098 GCA_035715885.1 Rubrobacter sp. | reverse complement strand
AGCCCGGGAAGGGTCTTCCCGCGCACGGCGCTCCTCAGGCAGGTGTGGGGCGAGGAGGAATACATAGACGAGCGCACGGTCAACGTCTACGTCCAGCGCCTACGCAACAAGCTCGGCGACGACCCGACAGACCCCAAGCTGATAGAAACCGTACGCGGTTTCGGCTATCGCCTGGTGAGGCCGACGGCCTAGCGGCGGCGCCCCTACGCGCGCCGTATCAGAGCGCCGCCCCTTATGGTCTCCTGGGGACGCACGTCGTAGTGGTGGCCGACGATGCAGTCCTCCAGGTAAGCGCCGCCGCCCACGCTCGCACCTGGGAGCAGGATGCTGCGTTTGATCGTGACGTTAGGCCTGATCCAGCAGTCGCTCCCCACGGTTACGTCCCCGAGGAGCTTGACGCCCCGCCCGACCACAGCGTCTTTTCCGATCAGGACGTGGCCATCTATCTCCGCGGAGGAGTGTATCTGGGCGTCCTCTCCGACCCACAGCCCCTCACCACGCTTCTCGCCGGGGATCTTGACCCCGACCTTGCCTGAGAGCACGTCGTACTGGGCCTGGCGGTACGCTGCGAGCGTCCCTATGTCCGACCAGTAAAAGTCCTCCTGATACCCTACGAACCGCTCACCGTGCTCCAGTAACTTGGGGAATACGTCTTCGGCGAAGTCGAAGAAGACGCCTTCTGGGATGTAGTCGAGGGCCCGTGGCTCGAAGACGTAGATGCCTGTGTTCGCCAGGGTGCTTATGGCCTCCTCAGGGCTTGGCTTCTCCTGGAATCCCTGGATGTTGCCCTCCTCGTCGATCTCGACCACCCCGAACTCGGAGGTGTCGTAGACGCGCCGCAGGGCAATCGTGGCCAGTGCGCCCTTTTCCCTATGAAACTCCACCAGCTCCTTTATGTTCACGTCCGTCAGCGCGTCGCCCGAGACGACGACGAAGGTGTCGTCGAACCTGTCGGCCAAACGCTTCACGCCCCCCGCCGTGCCCAGCAGCTCGTCCTCCCTTTCCAGATGTACGGCCATGCCGTTCACCCTGGACTCTTCGCCATAGACTTCCAGAAGCGCGTCTGCCAGGTAGTGGACATTGACGTAGACCTCCTCGATGCCGTGGCCGGCAAGGAGGTCGAAGATGTGCTCGATGATCGGTGTGTTCACCACCGGAGCCATAGGTTTGGGGATCTCACCGGTAAGCGGGAAGAGCCTGGTTCCCTTGCCCGCCGCTAGAGCCATCGCTTTCATATATCTCTCCCTCGCCCGTTCTGCAAAGCATTCCTCGGTACTCTATATTCCCTCTCATGCATGCCAACACTCTACACCTGCTCTTCCCCTCGGCCAAGTTCGACGAACCCTTGAAGCGCTACACGGCCTGGAAGATCGGGGGTCCCGCAGACGCCCTGCTCGAGCCCGGGAGCGTAGATGAGCTGATAGAAGCCACCGAGAAGGCCGCCGAACACGGCGTCCCGGTGACCATCCTCGGCGGGGGTACGAACGTGCTGGTGAGGGACGGCGGCATCAGGGGGCTCACGATCCGGCTCGCCAAATCCCTGACGAACGTCGAGGTCGAAGGGACGCGCGTTACCGCCGACGCCGGGGTACTCTACCCCGTGCTCGCCAACAACACGGCAGGCCGCGGCCTCGCCGGTCTGGAGTTCGCAACAGGCATTCCAGGCACAGTCGGCGGCGCAGTCTACATGAACGCCGGCGCCTACGGCTCCGAGACAACCGAGGTTCTCGACTGGGCCGAGGTGTTCAGGGACCACGAAGTAGTCAGGATGGAGAGTACAGAACTGGACCTGTCATACCGTCACAGCGCCCTGCACGAGAACCCAGACTGGGTCGTTCTGCGGGCCGGCTATACGCTCGCCCCTGGCGAGCCGCTAGTACTGAAGGCCCGCATCAAGGAGTTCAGGGCGCTGCGTATGAACGGCTCACCTAACAGGCCAAGCTGTGGCTCCACGTTCAAGCGCCCCAAGGGAGATTTCCCAGGCCGCGTAATAGAGGCGGCCGGCCTGAAAGGCACGCGTGTGGGCCGGATCGAGGTCTCCCCGGTGCACGCCAACTACTTGGTAAACCTCGGGGACGGTACGGCCCAAGATGCCCTGGAACTGATCGAACTCGTCCGCCAGCAGGTCAGCGAGAAACTGGGCATCGAGCTGGAGCCGGAAGTAAGGGTAATAGGTGAGCCGTAGCCAGTCAGCATTTCAGCACGCGCCCTGACATGCAATTCAGCTGATCGCTGAATGCTGATCGCCGACCGCTTTAGGCGGCCCGGGCCGCCTAAAGAGATCCGGTATGTCTGCCAGGTCTGTGTGGGCGTCGCAGACGTCGAGGAGGGCCTGGGAGGTGCACTGGGCCGCGCTTATGACCTCGACGCGGATGCCTTTTTCGCTCTGGAGGTACTCCACGGCCTCCACGTAGTCTCCGTCGCCAGAGACGAGGACGTAGGTATCGGCGTGCCCTGCGAGGCGCACCATGTCCACCACGACGCCTATGTCCCAGTCGCCCTTGTGTGAGATAGTCCTCTCCCCTTCCGGGGTCAGGGTCTCGTGTACCATGAGCGGCTTGGAGCGTACCTTGTAGCCGAACTTGTTGAGGTTGTAGACGAAGGAGCGCGCCGAGGTCGTACCCTGTCCCTCATCGGCCTCCTGCTTCTCGACGATGTAGAAAGTGGCCCGAAGTAACTTCCTGTCTCCGACGGCCGCCGAGAGGAGCCTGGCGTAGTCGAGGATGCCTTTGTAGTAGTTCTTGATCGAGTGGTAGAGGTTGGCCCCGTCGACGAAGACGGCCACCCGTTCTGTACTTCTCCCTTCCATCACGCCCGAATATTAGCAGAAAACATTGCATGCCCGTACAAAGGAGGCGGTTTACCAGGCACACGAACTACGCTAATATCCATTGACCACTTTGCATCGACTCTAGAGAGGAGCGAGCGGACACGGACTTCGAGGCCAGCATAGCCGAGCATGCCCAAGGATACTCCGTTGTCTCGGTGCGGGGCGAGATGGACCTCCATAGCGCCCCGAGGTTTCAGTACGCTATAGAACGGGCCGTCGAGAACGAGGACGTGGGCGCAGTCGTCGTGGACCTGGGCGACGTTGCGTTTATGGACTCCACTGCCCTCTCGGCCCTCATGCGCTCCAAAGACACCCTCGGCCAAAGAGGGATCTCTCTTCGCCTCGCCGCCCCCTCTAGAGCCGTCGAACGAATCTTCTCCGTGACAGGCTTCCAGGACTACTTCGACGTCTTTCCATCCCGCGAAGCCGCCATCCCGGTTTAGCCTCTCGAGCCCATGTGCCTGTGAGGCGTGGTCCTGATCCGCAGCCCGTTGCGTACTAGAATCTGGTCATTGTGATGGCCGATATAGAGAAACTGGAGGTTCCAGGACCTCTCGCGCGTCTCGGTGAGGCGTTCGAGGAGGCCGGGCACGAGCTCTACCTGGTGGGCGGAGTCGTGCGGAGGGCGTTGCTCCGCGGGTCTGATAGGGACACCGCGACAGAAGCACAGATCAACCTGCAGGATGCGGACGCGGCGACGGATGCGCATCCTGCGAGGATAAAGGCATTACTGCGGCCTCATGCCGAGAACCTGTGGACGGTGGGTGAGCGCTTCGGGACCATAGCGGCCACCATAGGAGAGTATGAGGTTCAGATCACCACCTACAGGACCGACCAGTACACCCAGGGGAGCAGGCACCCCGAGGTACGCTTCGGAGATAACCTGCAGGAGGATCTGGCACGCAGGGACTTCACGATCAATGCCGTCGCTGCCGACGCGCTCACGGGTGAGATCGTAGACCCCTTCGAGGGACGCAAAGATCTGGAGAAGGGTGTGATCCGGGCCGTAGGCGATCCTCTTGAAAGAATGCGCGAGGACCCCCTGAGAATGCTGCGCGCCGTCCGCTTCGAGACGACGCTGTCGAAGCCGGAGAAGCCTTTCGCCATGACGCAGGATCTGGAAGGGGCGATCCGTAACAACGCTGGCTGGCTGGAGAGCATCTCCGCCGAGCGCATAAGGGAGGAGTTCGAGAAGATCCTGGTCTCGGAGAACGTGGCGTCTGGTCTGAGGACGCTGGTTCGTCTGGGGCTCATGCCCTACGTTGTGCCCGAGTTCATGGAGACGGTCGACGTGGAGCAGGAGGCCGAGTTCCACCACAAGGACGTCTTCGAGCACACCCTGATCGTGGTCTCCAGCGTCGAGGCCGATCCCATCCTGCGCAAGGCAGCTTTCTTTCACGATATCGGGAAGCCAAGGACGCTCGTCTACGAACACCGCTGCAACTACTGCGGGGCGAAGAGCATACGGAAGAGCGCCGAGGAGGGGGAGTGCGAGCATTGCGGAGGGCGCACTGTCCCCAAGAAGATCCACTTCTACGGCCACGAGAACGTCGGGGCTGCCATAGCGCGCCGGGCCATGCAACGCCTCGCCTACCCCAAGGACGACGCAGACGCCGTCGCCCATCTCGTCGCCAACCACATGCGTCCTTACGGGTACGCCGCAAGCAGGGACCCGTGGAGCGACGCTGCGGTCAGGCGCTTTATCAGGGACACGTACCTCGCGCGCGGCGACAGAGTGCTCGCGGACGTGGACATGCTCCTCAGGCTCGCCAGGGCCGACATCACGGGGAGCGCGCCGCGGCGGAGGCGCATCGCCGAAGAGTCCTGGCGCAGCCTCAGGAGCAGGGTGGACCAGGTAAGGGCCGAGGATGCCGTCGAGAAGCTTGAGAGCCCCCTGAGCGGCAACGACCTCATGGGGCAGTTCGGCCTGGGGCCAGGGCCTTGGATCAAGGCTCTAAAAGACTACCTGCAGAACGAAGTAGTAGAAGGGCGCCTCGGCAAAGATGACAAAGAGAGAGCCCGCGGACTCGCCGAAGCCTACGCCCGCGAGCACGACATCCTGGAGGAGTAGAAGATGGACCCCCTCGTCACTACCGACTGGCTCGCCGCACATCTCGATGACGAGAAGGTGCGTGTCGTGGATATCAGGGGTTACGTAGATAAGACGGACCTCGGCGGCGGTCGCCAGAAAGCCGAGTACCTCGCTGCCCGCGAGGAGTACGACGAGGCCCACATCCCAGGCGCCGTCTACGTTGACTGGACCAGTGA
>DASTKM010000054.1:0-13864 GCA_035715885.1 Rubrobacter sp. | reverse complement strand
GACGACGAGCGTCAGGCTCTCCGTCGCCGCTGGGAGGACTCGGCCTTTGATCCTCAAGAATCGGGCCGCCTGCTCAACACCCTCACAGAACCCGCCGGCCATGTCAGCGAGCGCTGCGATAATGATGTTGCCCACGCTGTGGTCGTTCAGGTCCCCCGGCGCCTCGAAACGGTATTCGAAGACCTCGGCAAGCCTGCGCCGTCCCGCTAGCGCAACCAGGCAGTTCCTCACGTCGCCCGGAGGCGCGACCCCAAGCTCCTGGCGCAGTCGCCCGCTGGAGCCCCCATCGTCGGCGACCGTGACGACAGCCGTAAGGTCCCCAACCCTGTCTCTCAAGCCTCTCAGCAGCACGGGTAGCCCCGTGCCGCCTCCGAATGCGACAACCCTTGTATCCTCGACTCTATTCACGCATATCGAGTATACCCATTTCCCTGTGGGATCTGGTCGGAGAAGGACTCGCGGTCGTGCGCCTCGGTGAAGTCGAGGATCGGGCCCTTCGGCACTATGCGGGTCGGGTTGATGCTCTCATGGCTCCTGTAGTAGTGCTTCTGGATGTGGTCCATACCTCCCGATCGTAGGTTACAGGTTTTCCGCTGTACGGGGCGTGATGCCGCTCGCCATTGTGCCATGAGATTTGGGATCTCGCGCTCGGTGAGAGTGGGAAAGACTTGAGGCGGAGCCCTCCCTGACCTAGACGTTCAACCCGGCTAGTTGGGCGCCTAGACCGTCGTGCAGATCACGCCTGAGGCGCCGCCTCGGGAGCAAGGGTTGCCTCGGTGCGCCTCCCGAGGCGCGAGATCACCGCGTGAGGGTGTCGCGCCCGCCGTACATCAGCTGAATAGTCTCCTTGGTTCGAGATTAGGTGCCTTTCCACTCCACAGTGTTGAGCACCCGCCGCGCTTTGATCCAGGTTTCGTCGAACTTGACCGTCGGCGCAAGAACGGCGATAGTCACCGTCTTACCGTTGACGTCCTCAAGGACGATGAACCGGACCTTGTACATCTTGCATAATTCGTAAGTGCTGTCTCTTCCGTAGCCAGGTAATGTTTGGAAGAGCGGCAGGCAAGGGGCGTCATCGTAGATGTTACCGCCATGGCGTACGTGGTAGGTGTTGACGCCATGGTAACCCCCGGAGAGATACTCTTGCGGTATGCGGGAAGCGACCGCGTCGAATTGCGCACCCTCCACGCCCCCAACCATCATTGGCTCCGGATTCTCTGTGTCCAGGTTAGGGTTGTTCTGCAACCAGGAGACCATGTCCTCGGGCGCAGGCTCCTCCTTTGCCTCGTAGGAGCTCACGACCTTGTAAACCTTCGGTACAACCAGGAACTCCAAATAGGAGGGCTCCGACTCCGAGACCCTGCTGAGGGTGAGGCGATTGTACTTCTCCATAAAGAGTCCGTAGGAGAAGTCGGCGGCGGGGCCGGTTCGCCAGCCCTCGTTCAGTCTGAACGACATAGCCGGTCTAAATTCATCTGAGACGTACTTACCGGCGGGAATGCTCTTCATTGATCTCCCGCCTGAGCTCTCCGGTATCTTGCGAGCATGAGCCTCCACACCACAGGTGCTCAGTACAAGTATAAGCAACATCAACAACCCCACACCAAGGTGTGGCTTCCCAGCTACTGGGCGATACATAACTTGCTACTGCTCCTCACCCGTCGCCTCATGTATCTCCTATATCGTACTCTCCTAGGCCTGCGAGACTTTTACCATCTCGTTCACCTGCGCCGACCCGCAAGAAGTCTGCTCTTCTCACACCCACAGCTGCTTGCGTATCAGCGCCAAAGCGTCAGAAAAGGTTGGATACCTCTTATCGTACCAGGGGGTGCTACTTCTCCGTGTCTCTGTGCCTGATAAAGAGGTCCATATCGGCATTCTCCTGCCTGAGGCGCCCTGCGATCTCTTCGGTAATGGCTACGGAGCGGTGCCTTCCACCGGTGCAGCCGACGCCGATGGTGAAGTAGGTCTTGCCCTCTGCGGCGTAGCGGGGGATGAGGAAGGAGAAGAGCTCGCAGGTTTTATCAAGGAAATACTGGCAGTCTTCAGAGCCGAGGACCGCCTCGCGCACGGGCGCGTCGTGGCCTGTGAGCGGCCTGAGCTCGGGGTCGTAGTGGGGGTTGGGGAGGAAACGGACGTCGAGTAGCGTGTCTACATCGAGGGGGGTACCGTGCTTGAAGCCGAAAGAGATGAGGCTGACGGTCATTCTGGTGGAGAAAGACTCCGCGAGCTTCTTGAATCGCAGGCGGGTGTCTAGCGCGGAGTAGCCCGAGGTGTCGACTACGAGGTCGGCCATCTCCCGCACGTTCGCGAGATCCCGCCTCTCGCGGCGTATGGCCTCGAGGACGTCACCGTTTCGGGCTGCAGGGTGGGGCCTACGGCTCTCCTTGTAGCGCCTGATCAGGGTGGGGTCGTCGGAGTCGATGAACAGGATACTGTGCTCCCAGCCCTCCTCCTTATCCACGGCCTCCAGATTGCGTTCCAGCTCCTCGCCGAAGTACCGGCGTCCGCGCATGTCTACCACGAGGACCACCCCGTCGGGCCCGCCGTTGCCCTGCGCCGTAGTCTCCATGACGGCCGGGATCATACGCGGCGGGAGGTTATCTATGCAGAAGTAACCAGCGTCCTCGAAAGCCTGAAGGGCATTGCTCTTGCCTGCGCCCGAAAGCCCTGTGATGATGACGATCCTGCGTTTGCCCGAGGCCTGGGAGCCGGTGGCCTGCTCATCCACGTCGCGTCGCCCGTCCCTCCTGGGATGCACAAGCCATCTCGGAAGTCGAGATTAGCATCCTCGATACCGGCTTGCAACGCCGATTCGCATGTTTAAGCGACATTTAACGGAAAGGCATCAGGCGACAGGTCTCAGCAATCAGGCACGAGCACCCACCACGAGTATGCCCACCGACAACCACTCTCGACCTTATGGCTAATCCTTGATACGACACAGCGACGAACGCAACACTCCACAGCAACGGTTCAAACCTGATCCCTGCTACCTGTGTACCCTCGCGTGTACTTCGCGGGCGACTCTTCCGGGGAGTCCCGGGACGGACTCGAGTTCTTCGAGGGAGGCGTTCAGGAATGCTTCCGGGGTGCCGAAGTGGGCCAGTATCTTCTTCTTGCGCTCGGGGCCGACGCCTGGGAGGTCATCCAGGACAGAGGCGGTCATGGCTCTGCCACGGAGCTTGGTGTGGTAGGCGTTGGCGAAGCGGTGGGCCTCGTCCCTGACGCGCTGGAGGAGGTGCAGTTCGGGGGAGTTGCGCTCCAGGATCACCGGCTCGGGCCGACCCGGCTCGAAGATCTCCTCTTCGCGCTTGGCGAGCGAGCGCAGGGGTATGTCAGGTAGTTCGTCGCCGACCTTCATCTCTTCGAGGACGGGGATGACAGCGGAGAGCTGCCCCTTACCGCCGTCAAGCAGGATCAGATCGGGAGCAGGGGTGAACTTCTCGTCGTCGGCCTCGAGGCGCTCGAGTCGGCGGCGGATGACCTCGGCCATGCTGGCGAAGTCGTCGGCTCCCTCGACCGTCCTGACCCTGAATCGCCTGTACTCGCTCTTCGCCGGACGACCACCCTGGAACACGACCATGGAGGCCACGGAGTTGGTCCCCATGGTGTTCGAGATGTCGTAGCACTCGATCCGAACCGGCAGCCGAGGTAGCGCGAGCTCCTCGCGCAACCCGTCAAGCGTAGAGGCGACCCTGTTGCGCCTGGCTTCATCCAGCATCCGCTCGTGCTCCAACCCGAGCTCCGCGTTGTGTACGGCCATCTCCAGAATTCGGCGTTTGTCCCCCCGTCTGGGGCGGCGTACCTCTACGCTCGTTCCCCTCAGGTCCGAGAGGTGATCGGCTAGCGTATGCAGCTCGTCCTCGCGGTCGTCGGACTGGACCAGAACCTCGCGTGGAACTGCGGCCGTGCCGTAGTACTGGGGAACGAACTGGAGCGAGACGTCCTCGGCCCGTGACTCACCGTAGTTGTCGAGGAGGAAAGAGTCGCGGTTCACGATCTGGCCCTCGCGCACGGCGAAGACCTGCATGCAGGCAGTCTCGCCCTCGGAGTAGGCGCCGAAGGCGTCGAACGAGTCCTCAGAAGCGATGGTCGCCTGCTGGCGGTCGCGGACGTGGGAGAGGGCGGAGATCTCGTCGCGCAGCTTCGCCGCCCGCTCGAAGTCCATATCCCTGGCGGCCTCGCGCATGGCGGCCTCGCGCTCGCGGATCAAACCGTCTACCCGCCCCTCCAGAAAGGAGATGACGTCCGCGATGATCCCATCGTAGTCCTCCTTGGAGATGGCCCCGATGCACGGCGCGGCCGAACGTCCGATGTGGTAGTTGAGACAAGGCACCCCACTGCGGCGCCCCGGCTCAGGACCCCGGCACTTGCGGAAAGGGAAAGTCTTGTTCAGCACGTCCAGCGTCGAGTGGACGCTGCCGGCGCTCGGGAAAGGTCCGAAGTAGCGGTGGCGCGGGTCGTGGGCCGCGCGCGTGGCGAAGACCCTGGGGTACTCGTCTCCGGTGGTGACCACTATGTAGGGGTAGCTCTTGTCGTCCTTGAGCGAGGCATTGAAGCGTGGCCTGTGGCGCTTTATCAGGTTCGCTTCGAGTACAAGAGCCTCGGTCTCGCTGCCCGTAACGATGAAATCTATCTGCCTGACACACTCCCTGAGTTCCGCTATCTTCGGACGCCCGTCGCCCGAGCGGTTGAAGTAGCTGGCCACCCTGGCGCGCACGTTCTTGGCCTTGCCCACGTATAGGACCGTGTCTGCCGCGTCCTTGAAGATGTAGACGCCGGGAGAAGTGGGAAGGTGTGATCTGTCGGGGAATCCGTTCTCAGGCATCGAGTGGGATTATACCGCGAAGGGTTATGTTTCCTGGATCAGCGAGACTTGCGGCGGGGCTCGCGGCGTTGGATCTCTGCCCCTGGTGGGATCATGTCGTCCCCGCCGGCCCTGGCGAAACCAGATCCGCTCACATAGCCGCCGATGGCTCCTGATAAGGTCGAGATCAAGGCCCCTGCTACACCGAGCGGATCTGGATCCGCCGCCACGACGCCAAGCCCTGCAAGCACCGCCAGCGCCGCCCCGGCATAGACGAGCCGGCGCCGTCGCTCGAAGTCCGCCCCTCTGGTATAGAGGGCGAAAATGACGAGGCCCATCGCAAGGAGCGTCAGTGGAACGAAGGCGTAGAAGGCGAGGCTCCCTCCGAGATCGGGGAAGACAACCGTCCTGAACGCCTGGTCTCGCCGATTTAGCCCGAGTGCCATAGCGAGCCATGCCAGGCCGAAAAAGCCACTGTAGCCGATCAGGGCGCCTACCCCGGCCCCGACGCGGGTCCCGCGCGTGCGCGGTGTCCGGAACGTACGGGCCCCGAGAAGTGCTGCGAGCACCATTCCAGGTAGGATCAGGAGGGTTCCTAGGTACGCGAGCGTGGGGGGAAGATAACCGTAAAGCTCCCCGCTACCGAGGTATCTGGACGGCAGTACGAGGAGGAAGTTGGCCGCGAGGAAAACCAGCATCCCCATGTACACCCAGGTAACACATCCGAACGCCCGCCTGTAACGCGGCCTGAGTCCAGAGGGCTCCTCGGAGCCGTTATTCCTGGAGGACACGGTCCCCGGCGACGAGATCGGCGCCAAAGTGTGAGAGGAGCGTCGGGGCCACGTCCGTGATCCTGCGCGGCGCCGGCACGCCGCTCGCGAGCACGAACACGTTAGAGTCGCTGGCGTGGAGCGAGCCGTGATCGCTCGCCGTGTGAGACCCGCCGGAGATCTCGCCGAAGGTATACCCTGGCGCCGCCGAGAGCACCACGTCCCCGCACCTCGGCGAGTGCAGGCAGCCCCACAACCGCTCCAGGGCGTCCGGGTACTCACCGTAGTGCAAAGATCCATCGGAGACGTCGATGTCGAGGGCGCGCGGGTCGCCTTCGAGCTCCCAGGACCGCCCGAACGAATCACGCACTCCCGAGCCTGGCAAAAAGCGTAGTTCGCGCCCGAGCCGGCGGACGACCGCCCACCCGTCTTCCATCCAGGCAGCGAGATCCACGCCGCGGCGCCCGACTAGTCTCTCCACCACCGATTCCAGTTCGACGTCCCCACGAAGATAAAGGAGAACCGAACGTCCGTTCGGGACCACGACGATAGTGGTGCCGTTGCCGAAACGGGCTTTCACCCCTGAGGAGACCTTCTGGCCTGGGATGATGCGCAGGTCGACGTAGCGGCTCTTGGGGAGGAGTGGCGCGTGGCCGTGATCCGAGAGTGCTAGTACGGCGTAGTCTTCGAGCACACGGTCGACCCCGCCCCCGGCCGAAAAGAGCCTGGCAACGTACTCGTCGGCCGTAGTCAGCCATTGACGCTGCGCCGAGAGGCCGTGGTGGTGGGCTATGGAGTCGCCCTTGAAGAAGTAGACGAGGTTGAACGGCACCGCACGCTCCCTGAGCAACATCGCCCCTACCCTGGCCGCGTAGTCATCGTTGATGCCAACGGAGCGGAGGACGCCGCCGTTGGCCCTACGTCCGCTGAAACCGGTATCGCGGCTGTAGAACAGATCGCCCATAAAGTATTCCTTCGGGCCCTGCACGGAGGGTCCGAGGTAGCGTCCGCCCATCAGGTAACCCTCTATGGTCTTCATGCGGACCGGATGGGTGTGCGGACCGCGCCTGACGGGAAAGTTGACGCACGCCCCGTCGAAACCGCGGTCGTGCAGGGCCTCGAAGAGGGTCGCGGCGTGCAGGTCGTCGCGGTTCATCCGCCAGACGTTGTTGTGGAAGACTCTTATGGGACCGCTCGCCATCACGGTCTCCGTCATGGCACCGTAGACGACCACCCGCCGCTCGTACTCATCGTACCAGGCGTGCCCGACGATGCCGCTCTTTGCGGGAGCCTCTCCCGTCGCTATCGCGGCCGTCGCCGCCGGGGTAATACTAGGGAAGACCGAGACCGCGTCCCAGACTGCCTCTCCCCTCTGGGCCAGGGCGCCAAGGTTCGGGGCACCCCCCTCCCGGATGGCTGCCCGTAGCACATCGGGTCTGATGCCGTCGAGCACCAAGAGCAGAGCAGGCCTGGGGACATTGTACGTCGCACTGGTCAAAGCCGACTAAGTTTATCTCTTCACGCCGACTTCGGAGCGAACCACGCACCGCGCTACGCGACAGAGGGCCTGCCCGAACGAAGTTACCGGCCGGCTTCCGGTGACGCGGTGGATTGCGCCTTCCGCCCTCCGGCAGCCGGCGAGGCAGATTCCTGGCCCGCGTTCGGTGGGATGGATTCCTGGCCTCCTGCTCCCGGCGCGGGGTCGGGGGAGGCTGATGATGCACCACCCCCCGGATTGCCCAAGGCGGGACGGTCGTCTCTGAACGGGTTCCGGTTCTCCAACGGGTTCCGGTTCTCCAACGGGTTCCGATTCTCCAACGGGTTCCGGTTCTCAAATGGGTTCCGGTTCTCAGTCGGGTTCTGGTTCTGGCGTATGCGGTCGACGAGGCCTGGCCTTTCGTCCCCTCCGGTATTCATGCCACCGCCGGAGATAGAAGATCCGGCACCGGTGCCGCCGTATCCGGCGGGGTGGATACCGGGAAGGGCGCCGGGCGGACACTTTGCCCAGATACCGCAAGAGAGACTGTTACCGATAACCTTCTCGGCCCCCCACACTACGCCCATGCAGAGCACAAACGCCACTGCAGCGGCCAAGAGTCCCTTTATGAGGATCGAACGCCGGCTTAGTGTCGGCAGGTGCCTGAACCAGTCGAGGGCGGCCCGCATCCTGCCAACGAAGTTATCCCTCAGGTCGGGGCGTCCCGGCATGGTGCCACCAGAACCGCCGCCTTTCTGCTGCCCGTGGCGCGCGCCTAGTTTCGTTGGCATCCCGCGAACGCGGCCCGAGGCGGCCTCTATGTACGACCTGAGGATCGCCGACCCGCCGGTTATGATCATGGCGGTCAGGGCGGCCCCCAGCAGCGTGCCAGCGACGCCGAAGCGGGAGGTGACGAAAGACGCCACCGTAGCGGCTAGCCCCGCCGCCATGACCTGGTTCGGGCTTACTACTGAATCTGCGTTCTTGGCACTCACGGGGAGTGAATCTATCAGCCTATCCGCGTCGTTTCAAAGTCCGAGAGAGACTTCTTCGTGAAGAAGTTCTCGTGGCCGATCCACATGGCGGCAAAGGTCGCAGCAGGGGTAGAATTTCCACAGAGCGATCAGCGGAGGGTGGAGAATGACGGAGCGGGATGATGCGCAGTTTACGGAGCTTTTCGAGGTGATAGGAGCCTACTCCCGAAGGGGCTACTATTATCAGGACAAGGCACTCCAGATCATCGCTGGAACCTACGTCTTTATGTTCGAGCAGGAAGAGATGCCAGACGTCCGTCCCATCGTAGACGACATCCTCGGGCAGTACGACTACGTGTTCACCACCCTGGAACGCGGCAACTTGGATCCCTTGAGCGTTGACGCCGTGGTGCGGGTCGCACTCTACAACGAGGAGTACATGGAGTGGGGCATAAACCGCCTGGGGCGCATACTGGAGAGCCTCCACCGCCGCTCGCGCGCCGACGAGAGCTACGTCGACTTCGTCGAGGACGCAGCGGTCGTGATCCGTGGCCTGGAGAACATAGTGGCCGGTTCGGCCCTCGAGGAGATCGTCGAAGGGACGAACGGAGCCTAGAGCACCAAGATCAGAAGGACCGCCCTCGGTCGGGGTCCGACTGCATGAGCCTTTGACTAGCCCGCGGCCACGACCTCGGGCATGAGGCCGCGCAGGAAGCGGCCCGTGTGTGATTCCTCGACGCCGGCTACCTCTTCGGGGGTGCCTGTCGCGATGATCTCGCCGCCAGCGTCACCGCCCTCGGGACCGAGGTCGATGACGTGGTCTGCGGACCGGATCACATCGAGGTTGTGCTCGATGACTATGACGGTGTTCCCCGCGTCCACGAGCCTGTGCAGGATGGCGAGTAACTTCTCGACGTCCGCGAAGTGAAGCCCGGTGGTAGGCTCATCCAGGATGTAGACGGTCTTGCCCGTCGCCCTCTTGCCCAGCTCGCTGGCCAGCTTGACTCTTTGGGCTTCGCCACCGGAGAGCGTGGTGGCCGGCTGCCCGAGCCTGACGTAGCCCAAGCCGACGTCACGCAGGGTATCCATGCGGCGTGAGATCGCGGGTACGGGGGCGAAGAACTCGCAGGCCTCCTCGACGGTCATGTCGAGGACGTCGGAGATTGACTTGCCCTTGTAGGTGGCCCGCAGGGTCTCGTTGTTATAGCGGCGGCCCTTGCAGACCTCGCAGGGGACGTAGACGTCAGGAAGGAAATGCATCTCTATCCGGATCTGGCCGTCTCCGCGGCACGCCTCGCACCGGCCTCCCTTTACGTTGAAAGAGAAGCGTCCTGGCTTGTAGCCCCTGATCTTGGCCTCAGGCGTCGAAGCGAAGAGCTGGCGAATGTGGTCGAATACCTTGGTGTAGGTCGCCGGGTTGGAGCGGGGTGTCCTCCCGATAGGGCTCTGGTCTATGTCTATGACCTTGTCGACGTCCTGGACTCCCCTGAGTCCCGCGTGCCTTCCAGGACGATGCTTACCGCGGCTGACGGCGTTGGCTAGGGCCTTGTAGAGGATCTCGTTGACCAGCGTGCTCTTCCCTGATCCCGAGACGCCCGTAATACAGGTGAAAACCCCGAGCGGAAACTCCACGTCCACGCTTTTCAGGTTGTGCTCCATCGCCCCCAGCAACTCTATGGAACCCGTCGGCTCTCGTCGCTCCTCGGGCGGCTCGATCCTCCGCCGCCCGGCCAGGAAATCGCCCGTTACGGACCGCTCCTCGGCCTCGATGTCCCCGACGCTGCCGGCCGCGATGACCTCACCCCCGTGCACCCCCGCGCCTGGACCAACATCTACGATGAAGTCGGCCGAACGGATCGTCTCTTCGTCGTGCTCGACGACGATGAGGGTATTCCCGAGGTCCCTTAGCTTCTCGAGCGTGGTGAGGAGACGCCTGTTATCTCGCTGGTGCAACCCGATGGAGGGCTCATCGAGCACGTACAGGACCCCGACGAGGCCGCTTCCTACCTGAGAAGCGAGCCTTATCCTCTGGGCTTCACCGCCCGAGAGCGTCCCCGCGGAACGGCTCAGGGTGAGGTATCCGAGCCCAACGTCGACGAGGAAACCGAGGCGCTCCCTGATCTCTTTGACCACCCGCTCGCCGATGATCCACTCCCGAGTGGTGAACTCCACGCCGTCGAAGAAACGCTGCGCGCCTGTAACGGAAAGCTCTGTGAACTCGTAGATGTTGTTGCCGCCGACGGTCACAGCCAGGGCTTCGGGCCTGAGCCTGGCGCCCCTGCACTTGGGGCAGGGGACGTGGCTCATGAACTCTTCGATCTTCTCCCGCCTGTACTCCGAATCGGTCTCGGCGTAGCGCCGCTCCAGGTTGCCGACGACGCCATCGAAGCGGGTCATGTACTGCCTGCGGCGGTTGTAGCGGTTGCGGTAAGAGACGTAGATGCGCTCGCCGTCGGTGCCGAAGAGGATGAGGTGCCTGTGCTCCTCCGGCAGGTCGCGCCACGGGAGGTTCAGGTCGATCCCGTACTTCTCCGACAGGGCGCCGAGCACGCTTGCGTGGTATTCGGTCTGCGAGTTCGCCCATGGCACGAGGGCCCCCTCGTTCACGCTCAGATCCTCGTTCGGCACGACGAGCGCGGGGTCTATCTCCAGCCGGCTGCCCAGCCCGTCGCAGCGGTCGCAGGCCCCGTGGGGGCTGTTAAACGAGAACGTGCGCGGCTGTATCTCCGCGATGGAGGCCCCGCAGTTCGTACACGTGAAGCTCTCCGAGAAGAGCATCGACTCGCCCGCGCCGTCTCGCTCGACGGTCTCGATCTGTACCAGGCCTTCGGCCAGGTTCAGGGCTGTCTCGATAGAGTCCGTGAGGCGGCGCTCTATGCCATCACGGATCACCAGCCTGTCGACGACTACCTCTATGTCGTGCTTGTAGTTCTTGTCCAGCGCGAGGTCGACGGGCAGCTCGTGCAGCTCGCCGTCGACCCTGACACGGGCGTAGCCGCTTTCGGCCAGCTCTTTGAACATCCTCCCGTACTCGCCCTTGCGCCCCCGCACCACGGGCGCGAGCACCAAAAAGCGCGTCTTCTCGGGGAGAGTAAGTACCTTCTCGACCATCTGTTGGGGCGTCGAGGAGGCGACGGGGAAGCCGCAGACGTGGCAGTGCGGCCTCCCTGCGCGGGCGTAGAGCAGCCGCAGGTAGTCGTAGATCTCCGTCACTGTGGCGACCGTGGAGCGGGGGTTGTTGGACGTGGTCTTCTGGTCGATGGAGACCGCCGGTGAGAGGCCGTCGATGTGGTCGACGTCGGGCTTGTCCATCTGGCCGAGGAACTGCCTGGCGTAGGCGGAGAGGCTCTCCACGTAGCGGCGTTGCCCCTCTGCGTAGATGGTATCGAATGCCAGAGAAGACTTGCCGCTACCGGAGAGCCCGGTCACCACCACCATCACGGCCCGCGGCATGGAGACCGTTATGTCCTTGAGGTTGTGTTCTCGCGCCCCCCGCACGACGATCTGGTCTTCCGCGATCTCTTCTCACCCCTCTTCCTCGGGACGCCTCAGGCAAGTATACGGCCCCCTGTTGGGAGGCCAAAGAAGCAGTTTGCTTTTGGCTATATTCTAGCACTCCGAAGACCCATTTCCGTGGCCGCGTTTGCGATTTTCGGCGGTCGGGGCCAAAATGATAAACGCCGGTCTTACACCACGTCGCGAACGGAGCCCGCAGTGATCTTGAAGGACTTCTCCCTGATCCTTCTACAAGAGTTGGACGCGGACTGCCCGCTGCCAGGTGACGCCGCCAGGCTGGTGCGCGGTCTCGCCGTCGACGAGCCGGTCAAAGGTTGGATCTCAGCCGACGAAGTGGCCGTAACAGCCCGGGAGGCCCTGGACGAGGATTTCCTGCAGGAGATCGCCTCCATCGGCTCACCCGCCGTCGTCTGGCGGCTAGAGGGCGATGTGCCGGCGGAATCGGTCGGACGGGCCGCCGCGCTCGGGGTTGGCCTTTTCGTGCTCACTCCTGAAGTACCCTTAAGGCGGCTCTTCGAGATCTTTTCCCAGGTCGAAGGGCTACTGCTGCTCTCCCACGGCGCAGGCCGAACGCTCTTGGAGAGCGCCGGCGGTGAGACCACGATCGAAGAGCTGGCAGGCAAGATCTCAGGGATGCTAGGACGTTCCGTGGTCGTGGAGGACCCTGTGGGCCGCCTGATCGCCAGCTCCGGGTACGAGGATCATCTGCGCGCGACGCTCGAAGAGCAGGGTCTACGCGCCTCGAAGAGTACGAGTATCGACGAGACTCGTCGGGAGCGCCGCGACCGCTACGCCAGGCTACCTGATGGGTACCTCTCCGTGCCCGTCGAACGCTGGCGGGTCGCTGACGGCGAGCTGTTCTGGACCCCCATCGGAGCCGGCGCCCCTGCGGGGTACCTCTGGATCGATCTGGAGGGCGGCCCCCTGAGGCCCGAAGACGTGGTGCTACTTTACTGGGCCAGGCGCGTCCTGGAAGCCGAACTCGGCAAGGAGCGCATACGCCTGGAGACGGAACTGGGTGCCAGGGGAGACTTCGTGGACGACCTGGTGAGCGGCCATTACGGCTCGGTCGAGCTCCTCCTGCAACGCGCAAGATACCTAGGCGCCGACCTTACCGAAGGAGCCGTGGTCATGGTCGTCGACATAGACGACTTCGCCCGCTATCTCGCACGCCGCAGACCGAAGGAGCCAGCCATCCAGGAGCTCAAGCGACGCCTGGCGGATGCTGTACGCCTGCAGACCCGTCAGCTCTTCTCGAACTTCCTCCTCGGCCCGCGTTCGGACAACGTCATCCTCTTCCTGGGATATGGGGAAGGCGAAGGTCCCGAGGAGTTGCCGGAGAAGACGCAACTGCTGGCCAAAGGTGTACAGCGCTACGTCAAGGGCCTGCTACCCGACCTTACGGTCTCCGTCGGGATCGGGGGCTACAAGCAGGATCCTGCCCAACTCCCCGAGGCCTACTCCGAGGCCAGGGTAGCGCTGGAGATCGGGCACCGCATCCACGGACCCTCCTGTGTCTCGACCTTCGGAAAGACAGGAACATACAAACTCCTCTTCAGGGTGCTCCAGGAAAATCCCGAGGAGCTAGAAGCATTCTACGGCGAGACCCTGGAGCCCGTCGTCCACTACGACTCCCGCTACGGAACGGAGCTGGTTCAGACCCTGATCACCTACCTGGGCAACGACGCCTCGACCGTCAGGACAGCGGGCGATCTCGTCGCCCACCGCCACACGATCCGCTACCGCCTCGACCGCGTCGGCGAGCTTACAGGCCTCGACGTCGACAAGAGCGAGGACCGCGAACGTCTCACCCTCGGAATAAAGGCAATGCAACTCCTGGGCCGCGTCCCCGAAAGACCATCGAGTTTCGCGGATAGATAGCATGTAAGCACGCTGGCTTCGTCAGACGGCTTGTCAGCGTGCTCCCCGCCTCCTTGTACTTTCGCCAGAATGAGAGCATCGGGCGGGGGCGCCATCTTTGTACATTCGGCTAATGACCCTTGTGTGGCCAGTGCCTAGACTATGTTCCGAGAGAACATACCCTGAAGATATGGAGGAAGCTTTTGCGGAGACTCGCGTTACTATCGACCACGGTCTTGTTGTTGGTGCTCGCGCTACCCGGGCTGGCGTTCGCGCAGAAGGGTCCATCGACAGCGGATCTCTCGCTGGCGATGGACACGATGTGGGTGATCGTAGCGGCGTGTCTGGTCCTTTTCATGCAGGCGGGATTCGCTATGCTCGAGGTCGGCTTCTCCCGGATGAAGAACGTGGGGAGCGTGGTGGCGAAGATCCTGGTAAACCTCGCCATCGCCGCCCT
>DASTKM010000053.1:0-6410 GCA_035715885.1 Rubrobacter sp. | reverse complement strand
AGCTGAAATGCTGAGTTGCTAATTCAGAAGCGAGTCAGTCCTGCTATGCCTCCGAACTCGTTGCGCAGGGTGTCCGAATCCTCGTCTTCGCCGCGCACGAAGTCGAGGCGCGCGCCGCGGGCGGCGGCGAGGTCAATGAGGACGTCTGTGAGGGGCCGCACGCGGGTCTTTTGGCCACAGAATGGACACTCCTCACGGGTGGCATCGCGTATGGCGAGCTGGTCGTTAGCGCACCAGCGGATCTCGGCCTCAAGTTCCCAGAGAGCGGCGAGGTGGTAGACACGGTTCTCCTCTTGTAGGGCCGCGACGGTCTCGTCGAGGCCGCGAACGCCGCTCTCCCTTATCTCGTCCAGGAGGTTCTTCTGGCGCTCGTGCTCGGCGCGCTCCCTGACAGCCTCGAGCCGGTCCAGGAGCTCGCCTTCGGGTAACCCTAGGTCTACATGTTCCTCGGCGACCACCCAGTTCTTAAGCTCGTTGGGCAAGGTGCGACGGAACTCGGCGGTCCTCTCTCTGGGGCCGGCGAGGATCAGACGTTGCACCCCCTCACGGAAGGTGACATCCCTGGTTAGCTCTCCCAGTTGCTTGTAGAACCTGTGAACGTGGGCTTCCGTCCGGCGGCTGGCAGCCTCGAAGTCCGTCCCGCCTCTGGGGTAAGGCTCGCTGGGATGGACGTCGACCTCCCTGAAGCCGTTGGCTCTTATCTCCTCTTCTCCATGGGCGGTACTCAGGGGAGAGACCACAAAGTACCTGAACCTCTCGGCGTCGAGGACCGCAGCCCCGTATGGTTCGTACTCATCAAGTACGAGCGTCAGCGGGGCCACGTAAGGGTCTCCCCAGCGGAATGACTCGGGAACGTCGACCTGTAACCGGTAGACCTCGAAGAGGTTATCTTCGTCCGCGAAGATGGCGAGCGTCCTGGCCCCCGGGTGCGTCTCCTCAGCGGTATACTCCCTGACCCGCCGCTGCAGCCCCTGGGGGACGCCCTCATCGTTCATGGCGTCACGCAGTCGGACCAGGTACGCCCTTCCCTGGTTCTCCGGGATGTCGGCGTTGACGCTCAGGTAAGCCGAGAGAACCGGTCCCGGCCTGCCTGCCACGGATGTTATCGTCTGCTTGAGATCCTGAGCCTGGGCCATGCCTGAAACACCTCTTGCGTATATCTTACGAGGACTGGCCCTACTAGAATCCCCGCCCTTCGAGTCGAGTAAACACGCTCTCCGGTTCTGGAGCGGAGTCTAGCAACCCTTCTCTATATCGTCACAGGCCTCGACGTGCTCGAGGTTGTCCTGGAGAAGTTCCTCGCCTAGCTCGAGTATCTGCATGACCCTTTCGTCGGCCACGGCGTAGAAAGCGTTTCTGCCCTCCCGTCGCACCTGTACGTAACCGCACCAGGCCAGACAGCGCAGGTGGTCCGAGACCCTCGGCTGGGGCGCCCCGAGCTCGTCTACCAGCTCTCCGACCTTCATCTCGCCCCGTTGCGCCAGAAGCAGCAAGATCGATAATCTGGTCGAGTTGGCGAAACCATTGAACAACCTGGCAAGGAGGCACATCTCCTCGCTCTCGCGACCAACTTCGATACCGGATAAGGATTCTGACTTGACTAAATCGTTCTGCACAGTGCACTCCTTCCACGTACTTTCCTACTATACACCGCCGGTTCAAACGTGTGAAGCCTATTACAGCGGGACGCAGGAAGGAGACCTTCCCGCGTGCTGGTCAGCACGTCGGCCAGGACTCGCGCACGCGAAGAGCTGAAGTGTTTACCAGCCAGGATCTCCAAGGCTACCCGCGTGCGGTGCCAACCAGGCGGGTGGAGGAGAAGAGGTCTATGGGGTATGGGGTCTCGCCTTCGGTGACTAGGTCGGCCAGGATCTCCCCGACAACGCTGCAGAACTTGTAGCCGTGCCCGGAGAAGCCGGCGGCGATGGCGACCTGGGGGTACTTGGGGTGCGCGGAGATCACGAAGTGCTCGTCAGGAGTGTTCGTGTACATGCAGATCTTCGCGTAGAGGAAGTCACCGTCGAGGTCGGGCACGTACCTGGCGAGATAACTCCTGATGAACTCGACCTCCTCGTCGTGGACCTCGCGGTCTATCGTCTCTGGATCAGCAGTCTTGCCGTCGGCCCTGAAGAACGCGACCTTGACCCCGCCTCTGGGTCCGTCGTGAGCGGGGACGGCGTAGAACGAGTTGCCGTCCTCGGGTTCCCAGATGAAGATGGGGAAGCGGTCAGGGAGGAACGGTTCGATGCCGCCCTTCGGGTCGAACCAGAACAGGAGCTGGCGTGTAACCTCGAGCGGGAGTCCGAGGTGAGCGAGCAGCTTCGGCGCCCACGCCCCGGCCGAGACTACCAGCCGCTCCGCCTCGTAAGTCCCCGATGCCGTCTCCACCAGCACCCCGGACTGCGTCGGTTCCCAGGACAGCAGTTCCTCCTCGAAGCGGAGTTCCGCGCCCAGAGAAGCGGCCATGTCGAGGTGGGCTTTCACGGAAGCCTCTGGCCTGAGAAAGCCCGCCTTCTCCTCGAAGAGGGCGACGGTATCAGGGGTTGGCTCGAGGACAGGATAGCGCCTTTTCAGTTCGGCGGCGTCGAGGACCTCGTAGGGCAGATCGTACTGCTCGGCGCTCGCCTTGCTGCCCTCGAAGAATTTGGTGCCTGGAGGCCCGATCATGAGTCCTCCTGTGAGCGTCATCAGGTTCTCGTCCGTCTCCCTCTCAAGCCGCTCCCACAGCTCGTAGGCCCTAAGGACCAGCGGCACGTAGGCGGGGTCCTCGGAGTACGCCAGGCGGATGATCCTGGATTGCCCGTGGCTGGATCCCTTGTCGTGCGCGAGGGTATGGCGTTCCAGCCCGAGCACGCGCTCGCCGCGCCCGGCGAGGTGGTAGGCCGCCGAACTCCCCATCCCGCCGAGGCCGGCGACGATCACGTCGTACATCAGACGGCTCTCTTACTCAGGCAGTGTGTAGTCAAGGTCGGCGGGGAGGTCGGTTATGTCCATCTGGGCCTTCTGGAGCTTGCCAGCGTAGTCCCAGTTCATGGACTGCCAGCGGGTGAACTGGTCGAGAACCCAGATGCCCGAGAGACGGCTCCCGTTTCCGCTCTTCCCGTTGCCCCCAAAGGGCAGGTGGGCCTCCGCGCCGCTGGTGGAGTTGTTGACGGAGAGCATTCCCGCGCCGTTGCGCTCCCTGAAGCGTAGCGCGTTCGTCGCGTCGGTGGTGTAGATGGCGGCCGAGAGGCCGTAGCCGTGTGCGTTGGAGAGGGCTATCGCCTCGTCGAAGTCCGAGAAAGTGGCGACGCCGACGATGGGGCCGAAGGTCTCTGTGCGGTAGATCTCATCCTCCATCGCAACGCCGTCTACTATGGTCGGGTGGTCGTAGATGCCGGCCTCGGGATCTCCGACGAAGCCATCGCGAGGGTTGTCCGCGGAGATCCTGCCCATCCCGCTCGAACCGTGGATGCTGTGATGGGGCTCGATCAGCTCGAGCCAGCCCAAAAACCGCTCGTGGAAGCGCTCGCTGAGCATGGGTCCGTAGAGTACGTCTTTGGTGGGGTCCCCTACAGCTGCTTCCTCGACGGCGCGGGAGAACCTGGACACAAACTCGTCGTGGACGGACTGTTGGACGATCACGGTGCCCAAAGAAGTGCAACGCTGGCCAGCCGTGCCGAAGCCCGAGAACAGGGCGCCTTCGACGGCGAGGTCGAGGTCTGCGTCGGGCATGACTACGAGGGGGTTCTTGCCTCCGAGCTCCAGGCAGGGAGACTGCATGTGCCTGCCGCAGAGCTCGCCTATTCTCTTCCCGACTTCGGAAGAGCCTGTAAAGCCTACCTTGTCGACGAGCCTCTCGTCGAGGGCTTTCTCCAACCCTTCGAAGGCCGCCAGTCCTTCGGCCTGCACAACGTTGAGGACACCATCGGGTAGGCCGCCGGCCATGAAGAGCTTTGCCAGGGCGTCGCCGATGGCGGGAGAGTATTCGGCGGGCTTCCAGACCACGGCGTTGCCGCAGGTGAGGGCGGGTATCAGGTACCACGAAGGGACCGCGACGGGGAAGTTGCCGGCCGTGATGATGGCCGCGACGCCGACAGGGACGCGGAAGGTGAAGAGCTGTTTGTCCGGCATCTCAGAGGGGACGGTCTGGCCGTAGAGCCTACGGCCCTCCCCGGTGAAGAAGTCGCAGGTGTCTATGATCTCCTG
The DNA here is from genome assembly GCA_035715885.1 of Rubrobacter sp. Lineage (GTDB taxonomy): Bacteria > Actinomycetota > Rubrobacteria > Rubrobacterales > Rubrobacteraceae > Rubrobacter_D. The sequence goes on along the minus strand of DASTKM010000053.1, from coordinate 2,222 downwards.
CACCTCGCCGAGAGACTCTGCGTAAGGCTTGCCGATCTCCCGGGTCACCAGCCGCGCGAGCGCCTCTTTGTTTTTCTCGACGACGCGCCCGATCTTCTTTACTACCTGAGAGCGGATAGGGGCAGGCACTGATGCCCACTCCCGCTGCGCCCCGCGCGCGGCCCTGCACGCCTCTACGAATGTCCCTGCGTCCCCGAGCGATACTTCGGCCACCGTCTCGGACGTACGCGCCGGGTTCGTCGAAGTCAAGCGCCCGCCCGGAGCGCCGTCGGGAGCGTGTCCCCCTATTATCGAGGCCACGGTTCGGGTCTCTGAAGCTGTTCCTTCAAGGGCGTCGGTGGTACGCATTCTCTGCCTCCGGACCTCTCTCGTTCACCTGTCTTGCCACTATCCTACACCAAAGCCTCGGGACGCTCCTTAGAGTAAAATCGGGGATGTATCTGGCGCAATAGAGGTCGTTTTGTGGGGTTTTGAGGCGTGGGAATAGTGGACAAAGCCATAGCGAACTCGGTGCCAGCCATCCCGCGGCCCATTGTGAAGAGGATCTCCAGCCGCTACATTGCCGGGGATACCCTCCATGAGGCGCTCTCTACGGTCAGAGACCTAAACGAGCAGGGCTGCGTCGCCACCATCGACCTCCTGGGTGAGAGCACCGAGAGCAAGGCCGACGCGACGGCGACGCTGAAGAACTACGAGAAGGTCGTCGATGCACTCGACGAGTGCGGTCTGAAGGGGGGTATCTCCGTCAAGCTCACCGGGCTAGGGCTGACCTTGAACCAGCAGCTCTGCAGGGCGAACCTGGAGGAGATAGTCGAGTATGCCAAAGAACGGGGCCGCTTTGTACGGGTAGACATGGAGGACTCGCCGTATACGGAATCCACCGTGAACATGGTTCGCGACGTGCACGGACGCCACGAGAACATCGGGGCCGTCTTTCAGGCGTACATGCGCCGCAGCATCGAAGATGTGCAGACGGCTATCGAGCACGGTTTCTCCGTGCGCCTTTGCAAGGGCATCTATGACGAGCCGAGGTCCATAGCCTACAAAGACTTCGACACGATCAGGCAGAACTACATCCTCCTACTCGACGAGTTGCTAACAGGCGGCGTCTACGTCGGCATAGCGACGCACGACGAGTTCCTGATCTGGCACGCCCTCAGGCTCATCCACCAGCTCGAAGTCCCCGAGGACCGATACGAGTTCCAGATGCTCCTCGGGGTAGACGAGGAACTAAGGAGCATCCTGGTCGAGGCCGGGCACAAGCTCAGGGTCTACGTGCCTTTCGGAGAGGACTGGTACGAGTACTCGACCAGGCGTCTCAAGGAGAACCCCAAGATCGCCGGCTACGTCGCGAGGGACGTGATCGGAGGCATAACCGCCAGGGTGAAGAGATAGGAGCCAGACATGGGACTGATACCGTACAAAAACGAAGTCTATCTCGACTGGACCGAGGAGAAGAACGTCGAAGCTATGCGGGCCGCCCTGAAAGACGTCGGCTCCCGGCTGGGCAGGAGCTACCCCGCGATCATCGGCGGCAGGCGCGTCGAGACGGACGACGAGATAGTGTCGGTGAATCCGGCCGATCCCTCGCAGGTGGTGGGCCGCACGGCCAGCGCAACCGAGCGCGAGGCGGACATGGCCCTGGAGACTGCGACCTCCACTTTCGAGACCTGGAGCCGCACCTCGCCGGAGGCACGGGCGCGCATACTGCTCAGGGCATCGGCGATAATGAAGCGGCGAAGGTTCGAGCTGCTCGCCTGGGAGGCCTACGAAGGCGGCAAGCCCTGGTTCGAGGCCGACGCGCAGGTGGCGGAGGCCATAGATTTCCTCGAGTATTACGCTCGTGAGATGCTGAGGCTCAAGGACGGGGTCGAGATCTACTCCGTCCCCGGCGAGGAGAGCCGCTACACCTACCAGCCGATGGGCGTCGGGGTCATCATCGCCCCCTGGAACTTCCCTACCGCCATCCTTACTGGGATGTCGAGCGCTGCCATCGTTGCGGGAAACACCATCATCATGAAGCCCTCAGAGTTCACGAGCGTCATCGGCGCGGTGGTGGCCGAGATCTTCGAGGAGGCAGGCCTGCCCGAAGGCGTCTTGAACTTCCTGCCAGGCTACGGCTCGGAGGTTGGGGACTATCTGGTAGAGGATGCAAGGACGCGTTTTATCTCCTTTACCGGCTCGATGAAGACGGGACTCAGGATAAACGAGCTGGCGGCCAG
>DASTKM010000052.1:0-11968 GCA_035715885.1 Rubrobacter sp. | reverse complement strand
GCGCCGTGGTAGCCGCGTGGTGTAGCGAGGAGCGCCCCTCGCGCGGGGAGGGTCGGAAGTTGCGCTCGGGCATCGTGAGGAAGAGCGCGAGGCCTAGCGTGATGGTGAGGACGCCGCCGACGATGAGCGGCAGGTTCAACGTGACGAGGCCGAGAAGCACGCTCGCAGGGATGCCGACGAAGGAGCCGAAGTAGTCTGCCTGCTCTCCGCGCAGGTACACCCTTCCCAGGTCTCGGTCGGCGTCTTCGTCCGCGATCCAGGCCTCGAGCGCCCCGCTGATGAACGTGTACCCGACACCCCACACCGCCTGGGCGGCGAGCACGGCTATGAATTCGGGGATGGCACCCTCTAACGCGAAACCGCACCCCATCAGTATGCAACCCGTAATGACCGACCGTCGCCGGCCGTAGGTGTCGGCAAACACACCGGTCGGAACCTCGAAGAGGAAGATCGCGACCTCGAGCGCCGTCCCCAGCAACACCAGCCGCAGTGGGTCGAGATGCACGACCTCGATCCTGTAGACAGCCGCCACGGTGGCCCAAAGCGTGAAGAAGAACGCGAACGACCCCCTGATACCGAGGTAGATCGGATAGGCTCTCAGGTTGTCCATTCAAGACCCGCTTTCTCGATACGCACGCCTGTTCGGCCAGGAGGAAGGGTGTCTAAGCGTCCCTATTCACACAGACACCGGCGCACGACAGCCTTCGGAATGGGACGCTGCGAAGGTACGGCAGAGCGATCGAGAACCGCGGGTCCTGCGGTCCTCCTGTTCGGTCTCCGCCGTCTAGAGAAGCGTTAGCACGGGGTGATCGTACCCCAGAACCTCCGAGGGCGTCAAGAAACGCCAGCATCCTACCTGAACATGTCCCTCTCAGGTGGCATGAGGAGCTCTCTGGCGCTGCCCGATGCGGGCGAGTACGAATACCCCCGCACGATGGCCAGAGGGATGCCGTCGGTCTTGCCCATTACCAGCTCCGCGGCGGCGGCGAGCTCGTCGGCTATGGCGAGTACGCTGGCCTCCATAGGGAAGCCGTGCGGGTCCCTCTGCCCCCTGTAATCAGCGACGGGGTCCATGCCGGCGAGGCCGATGGCGACGTCCGTTATTCCATGGCGCCAGGTCCGCCCGAACGAGTCCGAGATCACCACGGCCACCTCGACGCCTGGGTCTTCGGCGAGCGCGTCACGGAGCCTCCTCGCGGAGGCATCAGGGTCTACGGGGAGCAGGCAGACGGCGTCGTCGTCAGGAACGTTCGAGGCGTCTACGCCCGCGTTGGCGCAAACGAAACCGTGGTGGGTCTCCGAGATGATGATGCCGCGGTCCATGCGTACGATGCGGCGGCTCTCTCGAAACACGACCTCGATCTGGCGCGGGTCCTTCCCGTAGCGCGTCGCGTAACCCTTCGCGAGCGTGGACGGCTCGATTGTGCGAAGGTCGACCAGACGGCCCTCGGCCTTGCTGACGATCTTGTGCGTTACCACGAGCACGTCGCGGGGACGCAGGTTCCTCGCTACCGCCCCAGAGATCATACGGTTCAGGTCGTCGCCGGGGCGGACCTCGGGGAAGCCCTCGACGCCAAGCACCTCGATACCCCTCACGGGCTCGCAACTCCTGTCTCTCCGAGACGGGCCAGGTCTCCCGCCGTGTCGAGATCGAAGGCGAGGTGGGGCCGCTCGCAGATCCTGACGTCCAGGCTGCGTCCGCGGGCAGCCCCAAGGTGTGCTTCGAAGCTGTCGGGACCGAAGGCGAAGGTCAGGACGTCGGGGGGTTGGATCAGGAGCGCGTTCGTGCCGGAACGCCCCCCGTCAGGGGATATGACCGCCGAAGGCCCCTCCCCCGCCTCCTGCAGTACCGCTCGCACGTCACCCGCATCGAGGAGCGGAAGGTCTGCGGGGAGCACGAGTAGCGTCGAGGCACCGAGCCCCAGCGCCCTGCGGCGTCCCTCTTCGAGGGCGGGATTGAGCCCGCGACTCTCCTGGACGAGCGGTGTTGCGCCGCGTCTCTTTGCCTCTTCCAGAACAATCCAGTCGGGGCTAACTACGCAGACGTCCTCGACCCCTGCCTCCGCGATCGCACGCACGACACGGCCCATCATGTACAGGGTGAGCCCTGCCCTGGCGCCGGGATCGAGGATCGGCGCCAGGCGACTCTTGGTGCCCCAAAGGTCTTTGACAGGTACGACAGCGGAGATTGTGCTCATCGCGCCACCAATCCTGCGCCGAACTCTAGCGTCTCCGACCCGAGGCGCGCCCGGTCTTCGGCGTCGCGCATAATCGACTCCGTTACCAGGACGCGCATCCCGAGGGCCTCGATGCCGGCCCGTTCATCCTCGTCGGTCCGGTCGACGACCATCCCGTCAACCAGGCCTGCGTACATCCTGGCCACGCCCGTGGCAGAGACCTCGTGGCCGAGCGAGGCGAGCATCCTGTCTGCCGGACCCTTGAGCGCCCGTCCGCCGACGATCGGGCTGACGGCCACCTTCGGGGCGTCTGAGGTGGCCAGGGCCTCCATCATCCCAGGCAGGGCCAGGATCGGGCCCACGCTCACGACCGGGTTCGACGGACACAAGACGATGGCGTCGGCACGGGAGACCGTCGCAAGGACACGCTCCGTGGGCCTGGCATCCTCGATACCTCGCAACTCGATCCCTAGCACCTCGTCTCTCTGTCCACGGCGCACGAAGTACTCCTGGAACTCGAGCCGGCCTTGAGGGGTCTCGAGCACCGTCGAGACAGGATCGTCGCTCATCGGCAGCACGACGCTCTCCACGCCAAGAGCACCGGATAGTCCGGCCGTAACCTCGGTGAGCGTCTCCCCTGAGAGCATGCGGGACGTTCTGAGTACGTGGGTTGCGAGGTCCCTGTCTCCGAGCTTGAACCAGGTCTCCTCACCGTAGCTTTCGACCATGTTCAGAGTCTCGAAAGACTCACCTGCAATGCCCCAGCCGGTCTCAGGGTTGGAGATCCCGGCCAGCGTGTACATGACCGTGTCGAGGTCGGGGCAGATGTGCAGCCCCCACAGGCCGAAGTCGTCGGCGGTGTTCACTACCACCGAGAGATCCCCCGGCAGCAGCACGTCCTGCAGACCGCTAGCAAGCTTCGCGCCACCTACCCCGCCGGCGAGCGCACAGACCTTCATCGCACCCCCCATACGCAGCGGCCCACCCTAGCCGGCCGCGCCATCGTAACCCTTTAGTGCATAGGTCGTGAGGGCGAGGGTGCTGAGGGCGTCGGTGATCCTGCCGTCCATCGCCATGGCAACGGCCTCGCGCAAGGGTACGCATCGCACGCCGATGACCTCGGTCCCTTCTGGCTTCCGCTCCCCTGGTACAAGACCCGTGGCGAGAAACCACACAGCATACTCGTCAGCGACGGAATTAGACAGGTAAGCTTCTCCGAGCATCCGCCAGTTCCTGGCTTCCAGGCCTGTCTCCTCCCTCAACTCGCGCTGGGCCGCACGCAGGGGTTCCTCGTCTTCCGGACAGCCGCCCTCAGGTATCTCCCACGAGTAGCGTTCCAGGGGATAGCGGTACTGGCCTACGAGGTAGACGTGATCCTCCTCCACAGGCAGGACGCCGACGGCGGTGTTCTTGTAGTGGACGACGCCGTAGATGCCAGGCTCGCCGTCAGGCCTTATCACGCTGTCCTCGCGGACCGAGATCCAGGGGTTCTCGTAGACGTTCCTGGAACCGAGCGTCCGCCACGGGCTCTGTGTCTCGTCCCACCTCATGAATCCTCCAGGCCAGGAGCGCTGAAGGTCTCGGCAAAGCGCCGGTCCAGCCGCACCAGGAGTGCAGTCGGCGGAGCGACGCCGTGTCTCTCCGCGAGGGACGCCATCAGCTCCCTCCCCCACTCCCAGGCAGAGAGGTAAGCCTGGCGAAGCTCGTCCCTGTCAAGGCGGGCGGTGCAGGCCGCGTAGCGGGCGTAGGAGGTCTGGGATATCTCCGTCTCCAGAAACTTCGCGGAGTTGAACCAGTGCAACGTCGACTTTTCCTGCACTCTGACGATCTGTAACAGGCGGTCGCGTACGATCCCGAGGAGATCCAGGGATCGCGCAAGCTCGCCCCTGGCGAAGAGGTTCGAGCCGAAGACGAACCAGTTCACGAAGCAGTCGCAGACGAACCGTATCTGCCCCGGCGTGTCGCGCTCCGGTGGCGGACCGACGATCTCTCGCAGGCGTGGGCCCAACTCTCCAGTGCGGTCGAGGATGAGGGTGTCTTCTAGCGAGGGAAGCCAGTCCGCGTCTCTCATCGATTCGCCGACGATCCTCTCGATATCCGAAGCGCGGTCGAAGTGGAACTCACCCCTGACGAGGTTCTGGAAGATCGCCGTCCCGTTCCCGTACTCGTTCACGAAGTACAGCCCGACGGGTGAGATCCTGGAGACCCACTCCTCCTGGTCGAGGCCCTCCAGCTCCTCATCCCTGAAAAACAGGATGAACTCGATGTCCGAGAACCCATCCCCCTCACCCTGGGCGAAGGAGCCGTATATCATCGCCGCAGCGAGGCGTTCATCCTCCCTACAGAGGCGGCGCGTTCGCTCGATCATGGCTTCCTGCTGGAGCATCCTCCTCCGTACTATCCGACCCTGCATCCGGGCTGCTATCTTAGCACCACAGATGTGGCGGCCCTCCAGGGGCCGGTAGACACCCAACCAGGAGGCCAGACGTGACCTACTCGGAGATCCACATCACCAAGGACACGGGGCTTTTCGTTGCCCGCAAGTGAACGCGTGGAAATCCTCATCGCCGGGCCATTCGACGCCCCCGAAGTCGGTTTCGGGCTACAACAGGCTCTGCTCGAGGAGGTCGCGGCCGACGAACGCGGCCCCACGGCCCTGATGTGGACAGCCTCGCGCTACGTGGGGGCGACCAGGCAGGAGACGCGTCTGCCTGGCTTCGCGGCGGCCACAGAAGCGGCCTCAGGACTCGGCTTCCCCGTGCTGGTGCGGAACTCCGGCGGCGGGGCCGTCGCGGCGAACAGGGGCTCTCTGTCGTTCTCCCTCACCTTTCCCGTAGAGGCTCTGCGGCACGGCCTCTACGAGCGTTACTCGGAGGGCCTGGATCTCATCGCCTCAGCCCTGCGGCGTATCGGGGTCGAAGCGGAGGGCGGCGAGGTCGAGGGCGAGTTCTGTCCCGGGGCTTACTCTGTGCGCTCCGGCGGCCCGTGGGGCGTCAAGCACGCCGGGCTGGCACAAAGGGTCACGCGCCGGTCCGCCCGCCTCGAAGCCCTCGTACTGGTCTCTGAGACGGCTGAGGTCAGGGACGTACTGGAGCGCGTCTATGGATTATTGGGACTACCGTTCAGGCCAGAAAGCATCGGGAACCTGCCGGCAGATGTATCGCAGGTGATAAAGGCACTCTCGGAGGAGCTGCGCGGGCGTTACCAGACGAAGAGAGGCCGGATCGGGAAGAAGACCATGGACCGGGCGCGGTCGTTACGGGGAGAGTGGCGTGTCATCCCCGACACAGGTTCTTCGCTGTGAGGTAGAGTTTCGTCCGATGGAGTTCGCATTCAACGCTTTCGTAACGCTGCTCGTGGTCGTGGACCCGCTGGGTCTCGCCCCCATCTTCGCCGCACTCACCCGCGGTTTCTCCGAGGAGCAAAAACGCGCGTCAGCCATAAGGGGCACGCTGCTAGGCGCCCTCATACTCTTCCTGTTCGCCCTGGCTGGCGACGTACTGCTCGAGGCTCTCGGCATCGGACTGCCGGCTTTCCGGATCGCCGGCGGCCTACTGCTCTTCCTCCTCTCACTCGACATGGTCTTCGCCCGGCCTTCAGGGATGCGCTCCACGAGCGTGCGCGAACAGGAGAAGGAATCCTACCAGCAGGACATTTCAGTCTTTCCCCTTGCCATACCGCTTCTGGCAGGACCAGGGGCCATCACCACGGTCCTCCTCTTTACGGGCGGCAGCAGCGCTGGCCAGGTAGCCCTGTTCATGGCGGTCCTGTTCGTGATCCTGCTTCTGACCTTGAGTTCGCTGCTCCTCGCCCCGCGCGTAATGCGGCTCTTCGGTGAGACCGGGGCCGACGTACTCTCACGTGTCCTCGGCGTATTACTCGCCGCGCTAGCAGTCCAGTTCGTGATCGACGGCCTCCAGGCGAGCATCACCTGAAGGCGGCTATACTCTCGGGCATGTCTGGCGCACCAATAGTGATCGTCGGCGGGGCTACCTGGTGGCCGGGTAGTTACCGCAACTTCGCGAGCTTGCTGCAGGAGATCTCCGGCTCCGAAGTGCATATTGCCCCCTTAACGCCCCTTGACTGGACCCTGGGATACTTCCGTGGCTTCGGGCAACTGGTCTTCGAAGTCGCGAGCACGGTGGACAGGGCGCTGCTCGAGAGCGATGCGAAGAAGGCGGTGCTCGTGGGACACTCGGCGGGCGGTCTAGCGTGCAGGGTATATATAGGCGGAGATCCTCCGTACGGGGGCAGGCGTTTCTCGGGACACAGGAGGGTGGAGTGCCTGATCACACTCGGCACCCCACACACCGTCGCGGATGGACAACGCCTCGCCCCGATCACCCGCGTAAACGAGCTCTTCCCCGGCGCCCTCCACGCTGAAGCTGGTTTGCGCTACGTCTCGGTCGCTGGTAGCGTCGCCGACGGCGCCTCCTCACCCAGGGTCCGCAAGCGCTACGAGCGGTTCGTCCAAGGCGGTAGGGTGGCCGGAGACGGGGTCGTTCCTGTCGATGCGGCCCTGCTTCCTGGCTCGGAGATCCTGATCGTAGACGGCGTCCATCACAACAGGCGTCTAGGCCGTTGGTACGGCTCGGACAGGGAGACGGTAGGGCGATGGTGGCCGCCAGAGTTGCGCGTGGGAGGCTCTCTCGTGGGAGACCGGCGTGCGCAGTAGGGTACGGCTTGCTAGAAGGGGTGTGGATGCCACCTGACGGTACGGACAAGCGAGAGTATCCCTGGGAGGTCAGGGATGCCGACCCTGACGCCCTGCGGAGCGCGATGCGTCATTTCCCTACCGGCGTGACTGTCGTGACGAGCGGGCGGGAGGAGAGAGCCGAGGGCATGACCGCCAACGCTGTGATCTCTGTCTCTCTCGACCCACTGCTCTTTCTGGTAAGCGTCCACAAAGACGCGCGCATCAACCAACGCATCAGGGAGGAGGGCTCCTTTACGGTGAACCTCCTGGCTGACGACCAGGAAGGACTCAGCAGGCTCTTCGCCTCGCCCGAACGCTCCAGCGGACTTCCGGCACTCCACTCTTTAGGCGGCGGCTACGGCTCGGTGGGGGCGCCGCTGGCGGCCGGCGCACTGGCGGCGATCGACTGCGAGCTGGCCGAGATCTACGCGGGAGGCGATCACGACCTGTTCTTAGGCAGGGTCGTCGAGGTCCGTCTGGGCGATACGCGCAAGGGACCACTGATCTACCACGAAGGCGGATATCCGACCCTGAAAGCCTCCCCCCGCCCGGAAGAGTCGGGCGCCTTCGTCGACTCCGTCAGGGGCTTTGACGCCCGCCTGAACCGCCTGCGTGACAGAAGACGGCGCTAGATGATAAGCAAGGAGCTGCTCTCTATAGTCCGTCCCCGTCCTTCGGATACCGGGGGTCTTGTCTACGCCGGTGGTACCGAGAGAGACGGTATGATCCTGGGCGGCAAAGCCCGCTCCCCGGCGACGGGCGAAACCTACGAGATCAAAGACGGATACCTGGATCTGTTGAAAGCCCGTACCGGCGCGGACAACATCGCCAACCTCGCCAATTTCCTGCCAGGCGCCGGACGCAGCTACGAACCACTCTGGCGCGTCCGCTCCCTCAGCCTGCTCACTGGCGAACCCTTCCCGAACGAGCGGGAGCTGGAGATCATCAAACGCCTCGTACGCCCCTTTCGCGGCGGCCGCTACCTCGACCTGGGATGCTCCGCAGGCCTCTACACCCGCAGCCTCAGCAACAACCTCGACAGCGGTGTCGCCGTAGGAATAGACATCTCCCCTTCCATGCTAGAGGAAGCCGTCCGCCACGCACGCAGGATCGGGACGAATCCCTCCTTCATCAGGGCGAACGCGAAGCATCTTCCATTCTTCGACGCCTCTTTCGCAGGCGCCACCTGCGGCGGCACCCTCAACGAGTTTGGAGATCCCGCACGAGTCCTGCGGGAGACCTACCGGGTCCTCGAACCCAGCGGGCGGCTCGCAATCATGGGTATCCTGCGTGCAGGCACGCCGCGTGGACGCGGGCTCCAGCGCTTCCTCTCCACGGGTGGCATCAGGTTCTTCGAGCCCGACGAGCTACAGAGCCTGCTCGACTACGCGGGCTTCGAGCCAGACCCGCCCCAGACGTACGGTCCTGTCTTCTTCTCGGGGGCTACCCGACGGGGTTGACGCTAGCGCCGCACCCTACAAAGCATCGACCGTCTCGGGGGCCGGGAGCGCTCCCTGGGCCCCCGCCTCCGTCACGGCCGCCGCCCCGGCCCGTACGGCGTAGGCAACCGCGTCTTTCAGAGGGGCGTCGGCGGCGAGCCTTGCGGCCAGGGCCCCGACGAACGCGTCTCCGGCCCCCGTAGTATCCACGACTTTCACTTTCGGAGCCGTGAGGTGTTGCGCGGATTCGCCGCCCGCGAAGACGGCACCCTCTTCTCCGAGCGTGACCACCACGGATTTCGGACCCAGAGACAGGAGTCCGGGGGCTGCCGATAGGGCACCATCTATACCTTCGACCATGTCTCCGAGGAGGAAAGCGGCCTCGTGCTCGTTGAGCACCAGGGGATCCAACACCTCGAGCAGTGCCCGCGGAAGCTCGAACGGCGGCGCAAGGTTGACCAGCGCGCGGGTCCCGCTCTCTGCCGCGACCTCGACGGCCCGCACGACGACCTCGGGCGGGACCTCCATCTGGGCGACGAGTACCCGGGCCTCTCCGATAGACTGGGAAGCATCGTCTACGTCGTCTGTGGTGAGGCGGCGGTTCGCGCCAGGGGCGACCGTGATCGCGTTCTCCCCATCAGGGGTGACGGTTATGAAGGCCGCGCCTGTGGACGAACCGGGAACCTCCCGCACAAGGCTCGTATCGACGCCCTTATCGGAGAGCACTCGTACCAGCGGCCCGCCGAACCCATCGTCGCCAACCCGGCCGAGGAATGCCACGCTCGCGCCGAGGAGGGCCGCTGCGGCGGCCTGGTTGGCCCCCTTGCCACCGTTGTGCGTCGCCAGACGAGCGTCCGTGACCGTCTCGCCAGGCGCGGGGCGGCGCTCCACGCTCAGGACGAAGTCTTGGTTTATGGAACCAACTACGAAGACGTCAGCCACTCAGAAATCTCATCTCCCGCCTCATGAAACCCTCGAGGATGGAGTAACGTCGCCGTTGGGGAGGTCTCCAGGATCGGTGCCCTACCTGCGGCTCGAGGCCAGCTTCCGCACGATCACGGAGGCAACAACGAGCGCCACCACCCTGACCAGCCCTTGCAAGACAGCCTCGGTCAAGTCGTCTTTTATACCCCTGCGTTCGGGGATCTCCTTCTCGATAAACCTGGCCAGCGGCTGGCTAAGGCCGATGGAGATCCCTATGGAAAGCAGCGTCACAAGCTGCTTCTGGGTCTTGTCGCTCATCTTGCTCCTCCCTGCCGGCGCTGCAGGACCGCCCATCCCGCGCATCTCTCTCACCATGTCAAAGCCGGCGACGGTGATCACGTACCCGGACGCGGCATCGGCCGGTGCGATGTATCCCTGGTCGACCAGGTACCTGGCCGCGACCGCACACTCTGTAGAGTCGGGATCTAGATCCGCCCTCGGCGCTGCGCCCTCTGCTGGCTTCTCCGGTCCCCCGATCGGCACCGGCTCCGTTAGCTTCCCTCCAGACAGATCGTAGAAAGCGCCGAGAAGCCGCTCCGCGTTCGCTTCTACCCCGCTCGTAGCCAAGATCCCACCCCTACGTACCTCCGTCTTCTCGTCGTCCGCCTCTTCGCTCCATCGAGTCCTTTCTTTGGAATGCTATCAGACACCACCACAGTACCCGACCCTGGCACCGCCTAACCTTCAACCCCTCTAAGACATCCTTCGTAAGGTCCCATGCGTAAGTGTAGAATGACGCGGTTGGTGTTTTAGAGCCGGACCAAGGACAGGATGTCAGAGGCAAGAAGAACAGTCTTGGACAACCGCTACGACGTCGTTCGACCACTCGGTAGCGGGGGCATGGGCGAGGTCTACCTGGCCCGTGACAGGGTGCTCGGGCGCGACGTGGCGCTGAAGGTGCTCAGGAAACAGTACGCTGGCGACGACGAGTTCGCCGAACGTTTCAAGCGCGAGGCCATGAGCGTGGCGTCACTCTCCCACCCGCATATCGTCCAGGTCTACGACAGGGGCGAGACGGAAGAAGGATCCTCTTATATAGCCATGGAATACGTGCCTGGCGGCACGCTCAAAGAGAGGATCTCCAGGGAGGGTTCGCTCGAGGTGGCGGATGCCGCCGGGCTCGGGGCGCAGGTCGCCGAGGCGCTGGGAGCGGCCCACGACAGGGGCATGGTCCACCGCGACATAAAGCCCCAGAACGTACTACTCGCAGCCAGGGGCGGGGCTAAGGTGGCGGACTTCGGCATCGCCAGGGCCGGCTCCTCAGCGACCATCTCAAGGACGGGGTCCGTGATGGGTACCGCAGGCTACATGTCCCCCGAACAGGCCCTTGGCAAGCCCGCGACCCCCAAGAGCGACCTCTACTCCCTCGGAGTGGTGCTCTATGAAGCGCTCACAGGCGAACTGCCGTACACCGCAGACAATCCCATCGCCGTCTCCATGAAGCACGTCAACGAACCGCTGCGGCCACCCGTGCAACTAAACCCCAGGATACCCAGGGGCATGAACGCCCTCGTGACGAAGCTCCTGGCGAAAGACCCGGAAGACCGCTACGCAGACGCCGACGAGCTTGCGGACGACCTCTGGAGGGTGAACCGTGGTCTCGAGCCGGTCTCGGCGGGTGTCGGAAGGAAGCAGGGACCGAGCACGCAACGTACTGCCCTCGCGTCGCCGAACGTCACGAGCAAGATGCACAGACCCCGGCCAGGCCCGGTACCGTATCGACGCAGACGACGCCTGCCCTGGTTGCTGATCGCGCTGGCCGCGATCCTGTTTACCCTCGGCGTGCTAGGCAGCGTCCAGGCTGTTCTGGGTACGGACGCCACGAATGGCTGGTTCAACGTCTTCCAGGGAGACAAGCGATCTCCTGGCCAGCCCGCTGGACCGGAGAAGGTGAAGGTACCCGAAGTGGACGGGCTCACCAGGAGCGTGGCAGAGAAGAGGCTCACCGAAGAGGGGCTCGAGGTCGGGAAGGTCACCTCGTTTCCGAGCGATAGTGTCGCCGCAGGCAGGGTAATCGAGCCAGGCATCGTTGCAGGCACCCCAGTCGAGCCAGGCACAGACGTGAACCTGACTATCAGCTCAGGACCACAACCTTCCTCATCCGCGAGCTCGTCAGCGTCTGCACAGTCTAGTCCCGAATCCGGCGCCACCGCCTCGGCATCCGCTTCGGCGCAGCCTGCTCCGCGCGAGGATCGCCAGGCGGTCCAGACGCCGGCGGCCGGGGCGAATGACCCCAGGGCCAACGTACCCAGACCCAAGGTGCAAAAGAATCCACCTGCACAAAGCCAGAACGCGGCTGCACCGGCAAGTGAGCCTGTTGATGACAGCGGGGGACAAGGTCGCGGTCGAGGACGTGGGCGCGGTGGAGGACCAGGGGAGGATTGATGCGATTGGCAGAGGTATCGACCTGCTGCGAATCCCGCATCCGCTCACGAGCATTGGGCTTCTAGCGAAAACAAGAAGCTGACAAGTTGAGGCCTGAAAGGCCGAAGCGTGCTTACTGGCTGAATTGCTGACACAATGGTGGGTGTGTAGGCCGAGTTCATTGCGGGAGGGAGAGAAGCATGAAGGCGATCCGGATACACGAGTTCGGCGGACCCGAGGTTCTTGGCTACGAGGACGTGGAGATCCCCGAACCGGGCCCCGGCCAGGCGCGCGTGAAGCTCGCTGCC
>DASTKM010000051.1:0-5553 GCA_035715885.1 Rubrobacter sp. | reverse complement strand
TGCGGGTGGCGGAGCGGTCGGTGTCGAGGTCTTGCGGCGGGCTTTGTTCTCGGGGGCGCGGCGGAGGTATGAGCCCTGGGAGAGGTCGCCCTACAGAGACTTTCCAAACAGGGTGCTCATCGTTGGCGGCGGGTTCGCCGGTTACAAGGCGGCCCAGACCCTCTGCGAGCTCACCAGGGACCGCGACGACGTCGGGGTCATGCTCATCTCCCGGGAGAACTACTTCACGTTCTGGCCGATGCTGGCCAGCGTCATCGGCGGCGACGTGGCGACCCAGAACGTCGCGCAGCCCTTGCGCCGGACCCTGATCCGGCTCGGCGCCAGCTTCAGGCGGGCTCCTCTGGACAGTGTCGACCTCGGAAAGCGACGTGTGGTGGCAGGCGGCAAGGAGTTCCCCTACGAGCATCTCGTGCTCTCGCTAGGGGCGGAGCCTGCCTACTTCGGCATACCCGGCGTGGAAGAGCACTGCATAAGCATAAGGGGGATCGGCGCAGGTGAGGCCATCGTCGACAGGGTCATCGAGCGCTACGAGGAGGTAACGCTGGCAGGGGGTGAGGTCCCCGACTCCAAGCTGACCTTCATGGTTATCGGGGGCGGGGCCACCGGGGTCGAGGTGGCCTCGGAACTGCACAGCCTGGTCAGGGATTTGCTCGTGCCAGACTACCCCAATATCAACCCGCACCGCGTCAAGATAATCCTCGTTGACGCGAACAAGGAGATTCTCAAGGAGCTCGACCCGGCCCTGAGGAGGGTCGCGCGCAAGAAGTTGGCCGACCTTCAGATAGAGGTGATCAACAACGTCAAGGCGAAGAAGGTCACGGCGGACAGGGTTATACTCGGTGACGGGCGTGAGATCATGGTCGAGAACGTCATCTGGACGGCGGGCGCCAGGGCGAGCGTAAAGCTCGACGAGATCGACCTTCCTCACGACGAGCGAAGTGGCCTTACCGTGGACCGCTATATGCGGGTCGTAGGCCACGACAACGTGTGGGGGATCGGCGACTGCGCGGCGACCGTGGACGAGGATGGTGCGCCGGTGCCCCCCAACGCCCAGGCCGCCGTACAGGAGGGTGAGACCGTAGCAAGGAACATCCTCTCGGTGATAGACGGCGAGGAACCGAAGCCCTTCCGCTACAAGTCATTAGGGCAGCTCGTCGAGCTAGGGAGCGAGTTCGCTGTCAACGACGTCCTTGGCGTCAAATTCAGTGGCCATATTGCGGCCCTTGTCTGGCGCCTGACTTACCTCTATAAGCTGGAGAGCCCCGAGAGCCGGGCCAGGATCGCCGCCGACTGGCTCCTCGATATCTTTTACGACCCGCCCGTCACCCAGATTCGGCGCTAGCCGCAGGGGCGCAGGCTACGATCCCGGTCTGGGACGTCTCGCGCCCTCTCCGACGAACGGCTAACATACTCTAGTATGGCGAGAACGGCGTACAGGGCACGTGGCAAACGATGGTCCCCAACCTCCTACGCTCTCCGGCGCGCCCGCCGTCGTCGCTTTAAGGTTCGGCGCACCTCGTTCGTCCTCGCGGTCTTCCTCATCGTGGTGCTTTTCTACTTCTGGGCGCCGCTCTACGGCTCCTCCGAAAGGGTATATACACAGGCCGTATTGCCGGAAGCAGAGATCCTTCCCGAACCTCCTGACCTGCGACAACCCGACATGGAGCGGGTCTGGGACGCTGCGATAGCCAAGGATTCCTGGCCAGATCTGGCCACCCACGGCAAGACCGGGACCTCGGGACGCAGGATCGCCCTGACCTTCGACGATGGCCCTGATCCGCGCTCCACCCCGCGGATACTCGACTCGCTTCGGAAGCACGACCTGAAGGCAACATTCTTCGTGCTGGGGCGCCGGGTCAAGGAGAGACCCGGCTTGTTGCGACGGATCGTGAAGGAAGGCCACACCATCGGAAACCACGCCTACAACCACACCGACATGTCCGACCTGAGCCAGAAGCGAATGCGGCTCGAGCTGCGGCGCACCCAGGCGGCCGTGGACCATGCCCTTGGATACCACTATCCGATGGTGCTGATGCGACCGCCTTACGGGAACCCCTATTTAGACAGCTCGGACGCGCTGCCGGTGTTCAGGAAGGTCGTCCGCGACCAGGGCCTCTTCCCCATACTGTGGACAATCGACCCGAGAGACTACATGCTCGGTGGACATCCGGAGGACGTGCTGCAGGGCATCGTACGCGCGGACGAGACGGGGCGAAAGGGGGAGAGGGACCAGGTGTTGCTTTTGCACGACACCAACAGGCAAACTGCGAACGCATTGCCGCAGATCATCTACCACTACGAGAGATCCGGCCGGCAATTCGCGGCCGTGGCCGAGTTGCTGGCTGATAAGTACGCCCAGCCGTAGATCGTCCCCGAACAGGTACCCGGCCTCCACGATCTCGATGGTGAGCTCCGCTCCACCGAGCATCTTGCACAGGCGCCCTTCGAGCACCACGAAGTTGATGCGGGACACCCGGATCACCGCCGCCTGTTCCTTTGCCTCGCCCGCTTCCTGGAGCCCGGCGCGGCAATAGGTTCGCCGAGAAAGACCCCGCCATTACGCCCTTTGGCGGGATATCCTTTCCCCAACGAACATGCTATGCTTCTCCCGTTGCTGTAGCCGGGGCGGGGGTCCGATAACTTTTCTCTCTTCCGTCTTGCCAAGGGGGGTGTTCGACATGAGAAGGACTGTGATGTTGTCGGTTGCGGTGGCCTTTGCCGTACTGCTCGTGTCGGGCGTCTGGGACAGCGCCGCCCGGGAGGCCGAGGGGGCTACCGCCAAGCCCAACATCGTCTTCATCCTGGCCGATGACATGCGCAAAGATGACCTCAGGTACATGCCGAAGACTCGCTCTGCATTGGGAAACAAGGGCATGAGCTTCTCGAACGCCTTCGTCTCCAACGCGCTTTGTTGTCCCACCCGGGCCACCATCATGAGGGGCCAGTACTCCCACAACACCGGGGTCTGGACCAACAAGGGTTCGAACGGCGGCGTGCAGGCCTACAGGAACGAAGGCCACGAGAAGGACAACATGGCGACGCGTCTGGATGCGGCGGGCTACAGGACAGGCCTCTTCGGCAAGTACCTCAATGAATACTCCGGCACCAAGGACAAACCGCGGGGCTGGGATAGGTGGTTCGCGCACACGGGCGGCGCCCATTACTACGACTACGAGATCAACGACGATGGCAGAATCATCCACTACGGCTCGACCTCCGCAGACTATGAAACGGACGTGATAGCGGATCACGCCAAGACCTTCATCGGCGCCTCCGCGAAAGCGGGGGAGCCCTTCTTCGCCTACGTGGCGCCAAGGGCCCCTCACAGTCCGGCTACGCCAGCAACGCGCGACAAGCACGCCTACGACGGTCTCAAGGCCCGGCGCCCGCCGTCCTTCAACGAGAAGAAAGTCTCAGATAAACCTCCCTGGATAAGGAAGCTGCCGAGGCTCAGCGATGCCAAAAAGGCGAAGATAGACAACCGCGCCGAAAAGCGGGCCGAAACGCTGCAGGCGCTCGACGACCTGGTGGCCGGGATCGTGGGCAGGCTGGCGGACAGGGGTGTGCTCTCCAAGACCTACATCTTCTTCACCTCAGACAACGGATGGCATGCAGGCGAGCACCGCATACCGCAGGAAAAGTGGCGCCCTTACGAGGAGGACGTCCGCGTGCCGCTCCTGGCGCGCGGCCCCGGCGTGGCGGCGGGATCGACCACCTACAAGCTGGTCGTCGACACCGACTACTTGCCCACCTATACGGACCTGGCTGACGTGCACACGCCCAACTACGTCGATGGACGCTCCCTGCAGCCTGTGCTCGAGGGGAACACCACCGCCTGGAGGAGCGCCATCCTGCTCGAAGCTGCGGCCAACTACTCACCGGCTTACAGAGGTCTCCGCACGAGCGACGGTCGCAAGTACGTGGAGTACGCGAGCGGAAAGAGGGAGCTGTACAACCTCGGCCGCGACCCCTACGAGCTCCGCGACTCTTACGATCCCAAAAGCCCACCGGCCACCCTTGCCAAGCGCCTCAAGAAGCTGAGGAGTTGTGCTGCTGCTAGTTGCCTGGCAGCAGAGAACGGGCAGTAGTTCTTGAAGTCGTAGCGATCTGATTGCCGGGGCCGCCAAGGCTTCGCCCATAGGTTAAGATAGCTTCTCTTATGGATCGTGAGCCGCCTCGAAAGTTCGCCACCACACCGGGCACGCGCGACGTGCTGCCGCCCGAGTCCACGCGGTTGCTCGAAGTGCAGGGTCTGATCCGGGATCGGTTCAAACTGTTCGGGTTTAGGGAGGTCCTCACGCCCGCGCTGGAGTACTCTGAGGTGATCGAGGAGCACGGCCTCAGGGACGTCTCGTACAAGCTTTTCGACCAGGACAACCAGATGCTCCTCCTAAGGCCGGAGATGACCACCCCCATAGCCCGCGTCATCTCCCAGCGCCTGGCAGGCAGCCCGCCGCCGCACAAGCTCTCCTACGTCCTCCCTGCCTACCGCCGCGCGAGCGTGGGCCGCGGGCAGAGCGCAGAGCTCTACCAGGCCGGCGTCGAGGTCGTCGGCTCGGCAAGCCCAAAGGAAGACGCCTCCACCATCGCGCTCCTCGTCGACGTGCTGCAGAGCCTCGGCCTCAGTGCCCCCTCGGACTTCGCCATCGTGCTCGGCCAGTCGGCCTTCTACGCGGGCTATCTGCGACACGTCGCCCCTGACGCCGCAAAGGCCGTAACCGGCGCCCTGGCCGCGAAGGACCTCGTGGCCGTCGACGACCTTGCTGGGGAGCTGCCGGCGGACGCCGCCGCCGGCGTCCGGGGCATCCCACGCATCGTCGGTCCTGCAGCGGATGAGTCGCTCCTCGAGGAAGCTGGACGTTTCGTGGTGGGAAAACAGGCGAGGGAGGCCCTGGAGAACCTTCGGGAGATACTGCGTCACCTCGAGGCGCACGGGGTGCTCGGGGCGGTTATTCTGGATCTCGGTCTCTCCGGGCGCCACGAGTACTACACGGGCGCGGTCTACGAGGCCTACGCCGCCGGCCTCGGGTTCACCGTCGCCAACGGCGGGCGCTACGACAATCTCCTCAGGCGTTTCGGGAAGGAGCTGCCGGCGACCGGCTTCGCCATCTACCTGGAGAGGCTGCTCTCCGTGCTCCCGGAGAAGGATCCCCAACTCTTGCTCGTCCTCGTCGGCGGGGACGTCAGCGGCATCGCGGCAGCAGCCCGGCTGCGGAAGCTCGGCGTGCCCGTGTTGCATCTTTCAGAGGACCTTCCTCCAAAGGCAGCTGTGGAGTACGCGAGGAGCGTGGAGGCGGCCTGGATCTCCTACCCAGCAGCAGGAGGCGTAAAGGTCGCCACCGCCGACCCCGCCGGAGAGTTCGTTTTCATGAGTGTCGAGTCCGTGGCGAGGATGATGCTACCGTGAGCGGATTGCGCGTCGCAGTGCCCAAGGGCGCTATCTTCGCTGACGCGCTCGCGGCGCTGGAGATGGCCGGACTCCCGGCTGGCGTTCTCCGCGAGAACGGGCGAAGGCTCATCTACAGGGCAGAAGGTACCGAGTTTATCGTCAGC
>DASTKM010000050.1:0-6977 GCA_035715885.1 Rubrobacter sp. | reverse complement strand
GGGAGTATATCGTTCGGGGTGCCCCTTCTCGGCGAGACGCTTTACAAAACGCGCGCCCGAACGTAGACTGCACGGATCGCCTGCTGATGGGGTGCCGGCGGTCTAAGGGGTGTCAGGAAAACGGGGAACGACCCCTCCGGGGGCTAGAAAGGGACCGTCTTGGTGATGAAGGAGGGCATGGGATTGGGGGACATCGCCCCTGGGCTCATCGTGAGGCACACCAACCGTCGTCTGGGCAAGCTGGATCCCTACGAAGCGTGCGAGCGTTTGATCTCTGGCCGCATCTCGTTCTCGGAGTTCGTGGATCAGGTCGGCGAAGAGTACAGGGAGCTCCTCGATTTCATGATGGACAACGACCTGCACCCTGGCCGTCCTGAGGAGGTGCTCTTCTGCATCGACTGTCAAGCAGGTCTCTACGACCGTACTCTCCTTCGCTCACAACTGGAATGCCTCTACAGTCACGACAGGCGCGAAAGGATCGGCTGACCGGGAATGCGACGTCCCAGGCCGCGTGAGGCCTGGCTCTGCGGTAGCGGTTCGTGAGGTCGATGTAGGGAGAGGGCCGACCACGGCGGGACGAGTAGGGCGCGTCGTGGCTGTATCATGTTGGCGCGTTTTTGCGCTATCATGGCCTCCATGGGCATCACATTGATAGTGTTGTTCGTTGTGGTTGCTGTGATCCTCGCAGCCTCCATCGTGCTCGGGCGTGACGCCAGGGAGGTGGAGAGCGCCCGTGACACGGAGTACCTGGAGCTTGAAGGGGTCTGGATCCGCTATGATGTCATCGGCGGGGGGCCGGCGGTCGTACTCGTACACGGATGGTTATCCTCGTCCCGCATCTGGGAGCAACTCGCAGCGCGTCTGGCCCAGCGCTTCACGGTGTATACCCTCGACCTGCCCGGTTTCGGGGAGTCGGACAAGCCACTCTCCGGATACGGGATACGAAACGGGAGCAGGCTTCTCTACGCTTTCTGTGCCCACTTCGGACTGACCCGCGCCAACGTCATCGGCCACGACCTAGGCGGGGCCATGGCCGTAAAGCTCGCGGCCGACCATCCCGATGTCGTCGGCCGCCTCGTCGTCGTCTCAGCTCCTGCCGACGAGGACCAGATCGACCTTCCGACCATGCTGTGGCTCGTCACCGTACCCGTAGTCGGTCCCATCTTCTACGCCCTGGGGCGCGTGGCACGTCCCGTCCGCCGCCTCTGGATGCGGCCCTTCGTCGCCGACTCCGATGACCTCACAGATGTGATAGTGGATGACGCCGGCCGGTCCACGCCCGCCGCCGTCTCCAAGACCTTGAGTATCTCGAGGCGTGAGCTCTCCCGGGGCCGGCTCGCCAGGCAGGCCAGGATCATAAAGATCCCTCTTCTCGTCGCCGCCGGGGAAGAGGATCAGATCGTCGATCCTCAATCGGTCGGGGTATGGGCCGGGGGCGTGGAGAGGGCCGAGATCTGCCTTATAGACGAGTGCGGCCACATGCCTATGGTCGAGCGTATAGCCGAGTTCAACGCCCGGATCCTCGCCTTCCTGACGGGCGACGCCCGCTACCTGGATTACGTCCACCCGGTCACAGAGACGAACGAAGTGGTCGAAACCCACCAGGTCGAAGGTGGCGAGGAGGAGTACGCTACCACGGACCCATCGGACGATACGGTGGATCTCAGCCCACCCCCCACGGAACTCGAGCCTGAACGCGACAGCGCTCCGAGGGTAGTGCGCAAACGCGGAGGAAGGTATCCGGCCAGAAGCCGGCCGCAGCAACCATACCCTGAGCCCGTCGAGGAGCAACCGACTTCGGGTGATCGGGCCAGACGTGAGCCCTCTGATGAAGATGTTCTACCTGATCTGCCGGATGATCTCTTCGACTGGCCCGAGACGCGGCGCGAATTCGGGCCCCGCGAGCGGCGCCAGGATGGCATTTCGGACGGCCAGGACGGCGACTCCCCCTCTGACCAGGAAAGACCTCCCCGCCTTTAGAACAGCATTTCAGCTAGTCAGCATGGTAGCGCGGTTCGTCGCTGCGTGGCGCCTGCCGTCAAGTCGTCTGGCTAGGTGCAGCAAGGGTGAGATCTCACGGCGAAAGCTGACTAGCTGAAATGCTGAGAGCCGCGAAGCGGCGTGCTGAAATGCAGATCCCTTTAGAGCTCCTTCTTCAGATACAACCACTCGCGGATATCCATAAACCAGGCGGCGATCAATGATCTCTGCTGCGAGACTTCCACGTAACCCTCAGCCTCGTAGAGCCGCAGAGCGCCCAGGTTGTTGCCCGTCACGTGCAGGCCGACGGATTTCTTACCCGCGTCCCTGGCGAGGTCCTCCGCCGCCGATAGCAGCCGCCGTGCCATGCCCTGGCGCCGGAAGGAGGGGGAGATCACCAGCCGCTCGATGTAGGCCTCCGAAGCGATGGAGGAGTATGTCGGGTAGGAAAGCAGGGTCGTCGCCCAGATTGCTCGCGGAAGGCCGAGGTTGCGGGTGAGAGCCCTCCACAGACCGCGGGCGAGGATATCCTCCCTGGAGATTTCGGTCCTGACGCCGATGCTACCGGCGATCTCCCCATCTGCGTACCCTTCGACCACCAGAGAGGTCACCCCTCCTGAGGTGTGCTCCAGGCGGACCCACCGCTCCATGACCTTGAGTGAGCGGTCCATCCTACCGCCGAAGACGTGCCTGAACTGGTCCAGGAATCCTTCCACGACGAGGGCGGCGATAGCCTGGTCATCATCAGGCCGGGCGAGGCGTACGGTGAACTGCTCGGCCTCCATATGACCATCCTACCAGAGCCGACCCTCAGCCGATGAGCCGCCTGCGCATGATCTGGACCGGGATCAGGGCCAGCGCTCCAGTAAACCCGACGATCCAGGCCACATCGACGAGCACTCCCACGGAAGGTCCTGTAGCGAGCTCCCTGCACACGTTGACCGCGTGGTAGAGCGGGGTGAACCAGGCGACCTGTGGGACCGGCGCGGGGAAGTCGTCCACGGGAAAGAAAACGCCGGAGAGCAGAAAAAGCGGCGTCACGACCAGGGTAAAGTAGTAGGCGTAGAGGTCTATGCGTTCTATAAGGCTGGTAAATAGCGTGCCCATCACGCTGAACATAATGCCGATCACGAGCAGCATCACGGGCAACAGCAGGGCCCACCACGACGTGACGAGCGGCTGCCCGAATACTATCCCCAGCACCACTATCGTCGCGAGAAACGCAGTGCCGTAGAGCGCTGCGCGCGTCCCCGCCCACAGGTACTCACCGCCGACCACGTCCTCCGCGTTGATGGGCGTGGTTATTATGGCGTCGTAGATCTTGTCTATCTTGAGCTTGACGAAGGTGTTGAACGTGCTCTCGAAGGAGGCGGCGAACATGGCGTTGCTCGCCAGGAGCCCGGGCGCTACGAACTGGACGTAGGGCTGGCCGTCGATGCCTCCCTGCTGGATGAACGCCCCAAGCCCGAGCCCGAGGGCCGCCAGATAAAGGAGCGGTTCGACGAAGTTGGGGAACAGGATGGTCTTCCAGTACTTCTGGAAGATAGTGATGTTGCGCTGCCACACCCTGAACGACCCGCGCGCCGAGGGTATCCTTATCGTACCCACTATTCGACCAACCTCCGGCCCGTGAGCCGCAGGAAGACGTCCTCCAGCCCTGCCTGGCGGTAAACGGTGTTCTCGATCTCCGTCCCCGAGTCCCGCACCCGCTCTAGAAGGGCATCAGCATCGTCGGTGTAGGCGAGGATCGACTCATCACCGGTCCGCTCGACGGCGTCTGAGGCCGCCTCGAGAATGGGAACGAGCCCTTCGAGTGACCTGTGGTCCGTCCTGAACTCCAGGACCTGCGGGCTGACATGCTCTTCGACCAGCGCCCCCGGCGTTCCTTCGGCGATGATCAAACCCCCTTCCATGATGACGAGCCTGTCACACAGCCGCGCGGCCTCCTCCATGTAGTGGGTGGTGAGGATGAGGGTCTTGCCCTCATCCGTGAGCTCGCGCAAGCGGTCCCAGACGAGATGGCGGGCCTGTGGGTCGAGTCCCGTAGTCGGCTCGTCGAGGACGACGATCTCAGGGTCGTTGAGCAGGGCCCGGGCGATGAGCAAGCGCCGCTTCATCCCGCCAGAGAGCTGCTCGACCGTCGCTTCGGCCTTCTCGGAGAGCTGCATGAAGTCGAGTAGCTCCTCAGCCCTCCTGAGTACCAGCTTGCTGGGAAGGTCGTAGTACCTGCCGTAGATGAGTAGGTTCTCCTCTACCTTGAGCTCGTCGTCGAGGTTGTTCTCCTGGGGGACGACCCCGATGCGGCGTTTGATCTCCCGCTCGTGGTGGTAGACGTCGAGACCGGCGACAGCGAGCTCTCCGCCCGTCGGAATTACGGCCCCGTAGATCATCTTCATGGTCGTCGTCTTCCCAGCCCCGTTCGGGCCCAAAAAACCGAAACACTCTCCACCGGAGACCCTGAAGTCGACACCCTTGACCGCCTCGAAGCCTGAGTAGCTCTTCTTCAGACCTCGCGCCACAAGGGTCGACTCCCCAGACAGGGCTCTCTTGGTTCTCTCCGTCTCCGTGTTCAACCGCCAACCTCTCTATATTCTTGGAAACGTTCACCAGTCCCGACCCCGGTAACCGCCGCCACTCACCCGAAGCGGCCGGCGTTTGGGACCACGCCAGGGTCGGGGAGGATCTCGGGAACGGCACATATACTACCGTATCTCGGCTCTCCGACCAGGGCCAGGCATCAGCGTCCCACGGAGTATACGGCCCGCCAGGCTCACTGCCATCGGCGGAGAAACTTTGCCAATCATTAAGAAATGTTCACTAGTTACTCTTCCGCTTTGCGAAAAGTGCTGCTAAAATCCCGCGCATGTTTCGTTCGGCGAAGCGGCAGCGACGCGGATCGTGTACAGCTTTTGCGCAGGTGGGAAGGACGGAGAGGGCACATGGGCAAAAGATCTGATCGACGCAAGTTCAGGAGGCGACGCAGGTGGGTCGCGTTCTTCCTGCTGTTGTCGCTTGCCCTTATGGTCTTCGGCGTAATGTTGTTGATTGGGATGGGCTCCCCTGACCAGCGACCGGACGCCTCCGGTGGCTTGGAGAGGGCGGCGTCTGTACACGTGTCCGATGCCCCTGAGGCTGTCAGCGGGCAGAAGAGGGACAAGAAGTCCGCGGCCGAGAAGAACGAGGTCGACAAGGAGGCCGCGCAGAAGTCGGACGAGAAGGAGGTCGCCGGCGATCAGGCGTCGCAGAAGCCTGAACAGAAGAAGCAGTCTGGGATACCGACGCCGCCCACGAACGATCTGTGGATGTCCATCCCGGCGCTCGGGCTCTACGACAACTACGTGACCAACTCTGCGGCCCAGTCCGCGATGGATTATGGGGCCATCAAGTTGCCCCATACGGCCTTCCCCTGGCAGGACAACGCGAACACCTACATTGCGGCGCACAGGCTCGGGTGGCCTGGCACTGCGAGCGACCATCAGTTCTACAATCTGCCGCTTCTGGCTGAGGGGGATGTGATCTACCTCGGCGACGTCAACGGGACTACCTACACTTACGAGGTTACGGGGTTCAAAGAGATAACGCCGGACGAGACGTGGGTAACCACTCCCCAGCCAGGAAGGGACATGGTCTCGTTGCAGACGTGCATAGAGAACTTCGGTGACTACTGGACGATGGGCCCGAACTGGTACGTGCGCTACATCGTGCAGGCCGACAGGGTCTCCGTGGACGTCGCCAAGTAAGTATTTCGGCTTCTTGTTCTCGCCTACGACCTCTCGGCTCGTGGGCCGAACACGCGATTCGTGGCGGTCCGTCGTTCTGCCACGAATCGCTGTAGGAGTGGCGCCGGGCACACTCCCCCTATCGCGTCCCTTGCCAGGGGAACTCTTTCTTTGGTACGTTGCGCAATAGCGTCTATACTGGCCGCTCCCGTCGCGGTGGCTGGCCCTGGTAGTTCGAGATAGGAGGGTAACTCACATGGCACTGGTTACGATGCGCCAGCTTCTGGACGAGGCGGCGAACGGGGGCTACGGAGTCGGGGCGTTCAACGTCAACAACCTGGAGCAGGTCCAGGCGATCATGGAGGCCGCGCGGGAGACCGAATCTCCCGTCATCATCCAGGCTTCGCGAGGCGCGCGCAAGTACGCCAACGACCGCTTTCTGTACCATCTCATGGAGGCCGCAACGGAGGTATACCCGGAGATCTCCGTTGCCCTGCACCAGGACCACGGCAACTCCCCCGAGACCTGCAAGAGCGCCATAGATCTAGGCTTTACCAGCGTCATGATGGACGGCTCGCTCATGGACGACGGCAAGACCCCCGCGGATTTCGAGTACAACGTGAATGTCACGCGCGAGGTGGTCGAGATGGCGCACGCCTCAGGCGTCACCGTAGAGGGCGAGCTAGGGACGCTAGGCGGCATAGAGGATGACGTTGGCTCGGGTGAGGTGAACCTGACGGATCCCGACCAGGCCGTGGAGTTCGTCGAGCGGACGGGGGTAGACGCTTTGGCGGTCGCCATCGGGACGAGCCACGGGGCTTACAAGTTCACCAAAGAGCCGGATCGCGAGGTCCTCGCCATGCACATCATCGAGGAGATCAACGAGCGGCTTCCCACCACGCACCTCGTTATGCACGGCTCCTCCAGCGTGCCCAGAGAGCTCGTCGACATTATCAACGAGTACGGCGGCGACATACAGCCCACGTGGGGCGTGCCCGTGCGGGAGATACAGGAGGGCATCAAGCACGGCGTGAGGAAGATCAACGTCGACACCGACCTGCGTCTGGCGGCGACGGGTGCGATCCGCAAGGCCTTCGCCGAGGATCCCTCGAAGTTCGATCCCCGCTACTACCTGAAGCCCGCCAGGGCCGCGATGCAGAGGGTCGTAAAGGCGCGCATGGAGGCTTTCGGGCAGGCAGGCCACGCGAAGGACTACGATCCCATCTCACTCCCAGACATGGCAGTCCGCTACAGAGAACAGGGCCACCAACTGACGGT
>DASTKM010000049.1:0-3376 GCA_035715885.1 Rubrobacter sp. | reverse complement strand
GGCCTCGCTATCATGGGCTTTGGGGGCGGCGCGCTGATCGCCTCGCCGCTCTCGAGCACGTTGCTCGAAACCTACGCCAGTAACCCGGTGGATGCGATCGTGCCCTCCTTCCTGACGCTGGGCGCTATTTATCTGGTCTCTATGATGATCGGCGCGTTCGTGGTGCGCCTGCCCGCGGAGGGTTGGCAGCCCGAAGGCTGGACTCCTCCCGCGGAGGAGGAAACCAGCGACCTGCAGACCACCGCCGACGTGTCTGCGGGCAGCGCCATCCGCACGCCGCAATTCTGGATGTTATGGACGGTGCTCTTCTGCAACGTGACGGCGGGGATCGGTCTTCTGGAGCAGGCCTCGCCGATGATCCAGGACTACTTCGCCGTCGAGGCCGCGGCGGCGGCTGGGTTCGTAGGACTTCTGTCGCTGGCCAACATGGCCGGACGAATAGGCTGATCCTCGACCTCGGACTACATCGGACGCAAGCCCATCTACATGGTGTACCTGGGCGTGGGCCTGGTCCTTTACTTCGTGCTGGCCGCCTTCGGAGCGACTTCGCTAGTGCTGTTCCTACTGGTGACCGTGGTGATCCTGAGCTTCTACGGGGGCGGATTCGCCACGATCCCTGCCTACCTCAAGGACATGTTCGGTGTCGAGGAGGTGGGGGCCATCCACGGGAGGCTCCTGACGGCGTGGTCGTGCGCCGGCGTCGCGGGGCCGCTGATCATCAACGCCATCGCCGACTACCAGATCTCAGCCGGGCGCACCGGGGCGGATCTGTACACGCTCTCCCTGTACATCATGGTCGGCGTGCTGGCAGTTGGCTTCGTCGCCAACTTGCTGGTCAGGCCCGTTGACCCGAAGTTCCACATGCAGTCTGGACGGGAAGAGGAGAGCGAGAAGGAGTCAACCGCCTCCGGCAAGGCCGCCGGCAGCGAATCGTAGGAGGAACGCCATGAGCGAAGAAACGCGGCAGGAGAGCGGAGGGCAAACCTCCTCGAGCATCGTCCTTGTCGTAGTGCTGTGGGCCCTGGTCCTGATACCGCTCGCGTGGGGTGTTTACCAGACGCTTACGGGCGTCGTGGCCCTGTTCGCGGGGGGATAGCTTGTCGGGCGTGTCTCGCGCCCGATTTTTCTACGGCTTTATCCTCTCGCTTCCGGCGTAGACGTTGAACCTACCTCCGCGTAGGAAGCCGACCAGCGTCATACCGAACTGCTTCGCCACGTCGACGGCCAGGCTGCTGGGGGCTGAGATGGCGCACACGACGGGGGCCCCGGCGGCCAGGGATTTCTGCAGGATCTCGAAGCTGCTCCGGCCGCTGACCATAATGATGTGATCCGTGAGCGGCAGCCTGCCATCCAGGAGCGCCCACCCCACGAGCTTGTCCGTCGCGTTGTGTCTTCCTACATCTTCCCGCAACGCGATAAGCTCCCCCTTGTCATCGAAGAGGGCCGCCGCGTGTAGACCGCCCGTCGCGTCGAAGAGCCCCTGAGCCTCGCGCAATTTCTCCGGCAGGGTGTTGATGACCTCAGCCGAAACCTCGGGCCCGGCCGGCATGACAGGGCAGCCGCGCAGTTCCAACTGCTCCAGGCTGGCCTTGCCGCACACGCCGCAGGCGCTCGTGGTGTAGAAGTGCCTCTCCAGCGGCCGCAGATCGAACTCCCGGCCTCCGCGCAACTCCACGTTCACGATGTTGTACCGCTGCTCGGCGTCGAGGTCAGAGTCCACGCAGTAACTGATCTTCTGAACGTCGTCGGGAGAGTCGATGATACCTTCGCCGTACAGGAACCCCGCGGCGAGCTCGAAGTCCGATCCTGGCGTGCGCATCGTGACGGCGACGGTTTGCATCCTCTGCCCGGCGAGGAGTCTTATCTCCATCGGTTCCTCGGTCGCTAGCGTGTCGGGCCGCACGCGCACCCGACCGTCCTCGACGACCCTTACCCGCGTCTTCGTCTTGCTCCCGCGCCTGACTCTGCCCGAGGTTTTCTCCAGCATCGGCCTCTCCTGGTGCGATCTTTCTCAGAGTGTATCAGCGGCGGCGTGTTAGCATGCGCGAACGATGTACGATGAGATCGGGCAAATAGCTTGAGATTGATGGGCCTCCCCAACGTCGCCCGTTACCCCGAGGCGACCGTCGTCAGGGACGAGACGAGCATCCTCATTCTCTTCGGCGGCCCCTACGGCGAACAGAAGATGAGCGTCCCGCTCGAGTACGTCGGTGGGGATGCTGAGGCGGCGGAGCTGCGACTGCTCGCGCAACTACAGCAGATCGGCTACAGCGTCAGGCGTGGGGAGCACGAACCCTCAGATCTCTGACCGCAGGATAAGGAAGGGCGTGTTCAGCTAGACGAGCCGCTGTTCTCCCGCGACCACTCGCGCACCACTACGAGCCAGGCCGTGCGCTTCATAGACTTGCTCTTCTCGACGAAGTCGGTAAGAACGTTGCTCGTGACGGGCGGGAGGACGATACTCTCGGTTCTCTCTGCGTAGTCGGAACCTTCGAGAACCAGTATCGTCATCCGTTCTCCATCGTAGCGCCAGACCTCGGGGACGCCTATCTGAGCGTAGATGGGGAGCTTGCTGAAGGACGGACTGGTGATGTCTATCTCGATCACCAGGTCCGGTGGCGGGTCCACGGCCAGGTCTATGCGGTCCTTGCCACGAACCTGCTCCTCGTTCTGGATGTAGAAGCAGGAGTCGGGCTCGAAGCCGCGCTCCAGGTCTTCGCGCCTGAAGGTCGTGGAGCCGAGATCTTCGGCTTCGATGTTTAGCTCCTCGGCCACGGCCAACACGAGTTGTGCTATGCGCCGATTGAACATCTCGTGCTCGGGTGACGGGCTCATGATCTCCAGCTCTCCCCGGTCGTAAGTAAGACGCGGCGCGCTGTTGTTCTCGTGGTCGGCGAGCAGATGTTCGTAGGTATTCCAACCGATGTTGTGAAGAACCACCCTCTGCTCCGCCGGACTCTTGACCGTCTCCATGTTGCGATTATAGACTGCGAGAAGTTATCTGACTCGTGAGGACTGGCCTGCTTCAGCGGGTGATGTTGTCCCGCGACCACTCGCGTACCCGGCGCATCCAGGTCACGATATCTAGTGAGGACCTTTGCGCGATGAAACCGGATAGGGCTTCGCTCGTGAGAGGACGGAGGATCTTACTCTCGGCAACCTCAATGTATTCTTCGCCGCGCAGCTCGAAGATCGCCAGACTTTCACCGTCGTGGCGCCAGATCTCGGGTATGCCTGCTCGAGCGTAGATTGGGAACTTGTCGAGGGAGGGGCTCGTGATGTCTACCACGATCACCAAATCCGGCGGTGGATCCAGACTCAGATCTATCCTGGGCTTACCTCGAACACGCTCTGCGTTTCGAACGTAGAAACAGGC
>DASTKM010000048.1:0-2686 GCA_035715885.1 Rubrobacter sp. | reverse complement strand
TTCGAGATGGTCATGAAGGTCTATCCCCCTCGTACGCGCCGCTTCGTGGTACTCGGGCGGCACGGCATGCTTCACGAACCAGGCAAAGATGTCTCCCACCCCGCTCTGGCCGGCTTCGTAGCCATAGAGGCCGGGGACAATGCCGCCGTCGACCACCCCGCACATCCCCGGCACCTCGGAGAGGTTGTTACTCAACATCAAATGACAGGTACTTGTTCCCATAACCATGACCATCCGGCCCGACTCGACAACCTCCGCCGCGGGTACGCTCACATGCGCGTCTACGTTCGCCACGGCCACCGCGATCCCGGGCTGCAGGCCGGTCCAGCGGGCAGCCTCCTCGGTCAGATCTCCTGCCCTCGAGCCGAGCGGTAAGAGCTCACGCTTCATCTTTGTATCCACGATGTCGGCGAACTCGGGGTGCAAGGCGCCAAGAAACTCGCGCGTCGGGAAGTGTCCATCCTGGTAGATAGCCTTATACCCTGCAGTGCATGCGTTGCGGGTCTCGTCGCCGCACAGTTGCCAGATCACCCAGTCAGCCGCCTCAATTAGGCGGTCAGCAGCTTTGTAGACACCAGGCGCCTCCTCGAGGATCTGTAGCGCCTTGGAGTAGAACCACTCCGAGGAGTACTTACCGCCGTAGCGGGGGAGCCATGTCTGTCCCATTTCCTCGGCGAGATCGTTGATACGGTCCGCTTGGGGCTGAGCGGCGTGGTGCTTCCAGAGCTTTACCCAAGCATGCGGCTCATCGCGCCACTCGGGCAAGGAGCACAACGGCGTGCCATCGGAGGTGGTGGGCAACAGCGTACAGGAGGTGAAGTCTATGCCAATCCCGACGACTGAGGAGGAGTCCACACCACTCTCCTCAACCGCCCTCGGGACCGCCGTACGGAGCACCGCTATATAGTCATCGGGATCTTGCAAAGCCCACTCTGGCGGTAAAGGATGATCACTCTCTGGTAGAGCGCGATCGATGACACCGTGTTGGTAGGGACAGACCGAACCCGCTAGTTCCGCACCGTCCGACGCCCGGACAACTACAGCCCTACCCGACTCCGTGCCGAAGTCGACACCGACCACGTATCTCTCGTTCGCCTGAGCGCTGTTCATGCACGCCTCCTTCTCATTTTCGTAGTAGTCTCGGGGGCGCAACGCTCAACGCCTTCACGCATGTTCACCGGGCTCTCGCTTGCCCGCCGTCCCCATACGAACCCCTCATTCGGTCGACGCTTGAGACATGCGGATCACGTTCCATGAGAGCCGGGGCAGGAGCGCTGTTAACCTTCCGTTCAGCATAGCAGCGTCGCCACCGTCGTGTGGCGCTACGTTGTGGGGGTGCTTGGCTGTATTGGTCGCCTTGGGATCGTTGTGCTGCAGGACGAGGTGCTCGACCACCTCGTAGGTCGCGAAGCTTCTTAGGTCTCCTTCCAGCGAGAGCGAATCTTCTTGGTCCCGGTTGACGGCGAAGAGGGTAAGGTCACCGCTGTCGTCGTTTAAGGTGGCGACCGCTTCAAGCAGCGGGACCTCCCCGAACGTATCGTTGTCGTACCGTGGCGACTCGACAGCCAGGTTCAGCGCTGTCCCGCGACCGTAGGTGGAGGCGTGCAAGAAGGGCCAGAAAATGGTCTGGCGCCAAGCGGGGCCGCCGTTCTCTGTCATAATCGGAGCGATGACATTCACGAGCTGAGCAAGGCACGCGATCTTTATCCTGTCTGCGTGCTTTAGTAGCGTGATGAGCATGCACCCCACCACCAAGGCGTCTTCGAAGGTGTAGACGTCTTCGAGCTGTGGGGGAGCGACCGACCACGGTTCAAGCTCCTTATCCGCCTCGAGCGAGTGGAACCATACGTTCCACTCGTCGAAGGCGAGGTTTATGGTCTTCTTGCTACGCTTCCTAGCCTTGACGAAGTCGCAGGTCGCGATCACCGACTTTATGAACGCGTCCATGCCGAGCGACTGTGCCAAGAAGGTGGCGCGGTCGTCCTCCGGGTTCCTGTAGTAGGTGTGCAGCGAGATGTATTCGACGTGATCGTAGGTGTGCTCAAGGACCGTCCTCTCCCACTCGGCGAAGGTAGGCATCGCAGAGTAGGAGCTGCCACAAGCGACGAGCTCGATGGAGGGATCCACCCACTTCATCGCCTTCGCCGCCTCGCAGGCTAAGCGGCCGTACTCCTGGGGCGTCTTTCGACCGATCTGCCACGGCCCATCCATCTCGTTGCCCAGGCACCACACCTTGACTCCGTGCGGGTACTCCACACCATGCGAGCGTCTTAGGTCGCTGTAGTGGCTTCCCGAGGGGTGGTTGCAGTACTCGACGAGGTTCCTGGCGGCGTCCACGCCCCGGGTGCCGAGGTTGATCGCCATCATCACCTCGGCGCCGGCTCGCTCTGCCCACGCGGCGAACTCGTTCGTGCCAACCTGGTTGGTCTCCACGGTTCTCCAGGCGAGATCCAGGCGCCGCGGGCGCGCCTCCTTAGGCCCCACGCCATCCTCCCAGTCGTAGCCGGAGACGAAGTTGCCGCCGGGGTAGCGCACGATCGGAACGCTTAGCTCCCGGACGAGTTCGAGGACGTCACCCCGAAACCCCATGTCGTCGGCAGTGGAGTGCTCGAGCTCGTAGATGCCGCCGTAGATGGCCCGTCCGAGGTGCTCTATAAAGGATCCGTAGAGGCGCGGGGCCACCTCG
>DASTKM010000047.1:0-5258 GCA_035715885.1 Rubrobacter sp. | reverse complement strand
CGTGGCCGAAAACGATCTCTCAAAGTAGCTAAACCCTCGCGGGAGAGTTCTGTATGAGGCATTTTATAGCATTGAACGATGAGGCCTGATATCGTAGATGTGGCATGCAGATCGAAACCCTCGCAATCGTACGTCCACCCGCGACGGGCAACCAGGACTTGGCTTCGCGCCTGTCGAAGGGCTTTAGAGACGCATCACACAGTGTTGCGGTGTACTCGTCGCCCGAGGTATGCGCCTTGGCCTCAGAGGATTTGAGTAACACCACGTTGCTTGTAGTGAGTCCGGGGCAGTGCATCGAGGCGAGCGGTGACGAACCGCTATTCCTCTCGAAGGTAGCCTGCGCACACAAGCGCATCCTGGCGTCCGTCGGTCCGGTACATAGTCCAAGATATCTGGGGCGCCTGAGAAGAGGGATCCACTTCGACGCCCTTTTCGACATCGGTTTTGCGTCTCAGGAAGACAGACACTCTGAGGTGTCCGACGTACCTTACCACTTCGTGTTCAACGGCCCTATCCGAGAAGAAGAACCGTTGGCAAAGGAGCCGGCAAACCAGGCAGAGCGTACGATCCCGTGGGTCCTAGTGGGACCCAGGAGTGATAGAAACAGGGATCTCCTGGGGGCGTTGTTCGAACTCCAAATCAACCCAGGGGGAGTCTGCCTCTTACATCCCCGCCCGAAGAACATGGTCCCGCCAGAGCCCATGCTTGGTGGCCCGCAACTCTCGGCGATACTGTCGAAAGCCAGATATTATCTGTGGGCCGCTGAACGTGACGTCGTGTATTATGAGAGTTTTCGTTTTATCGACCCGCTGTTGGCAGGGACGGTGCCATGCAAGATAGACCCTTATCTCACCTCGACAGGGTTCGATGTTCCCGGCGTCTATGCTTCTGTCTCGGCCTTCGATACGGAGGTGCGGGACATAGGGTATAGTGGAATGTATCGTCGTGCCAGGAACTTCTACGTCTCCAGAGGACGGTTGGGGGAGCATTTATCCGGGGCGTTGCGTCTTGTCTGAGGCCAAGATAGTGCAGAGCACAAATCGTATAGAGGCCACTGTTCTCGCCGATTCGGGTTTCGGTACGCTCCACAGGGAGAGCAAGGCAGATAATGGCGTAACTATCTTTATTCCGAACTGGAACCATCGACCTTATCTTCCCCGGTCGATACGCAGTGCCCTCGGGGCGATCGATCGCCTCGAGGAGGCTGGTTTCTCTGGAGAGCTCGTAGTCATCGACGATGCCTCCCGCGACGGTTCGCAGAAATTCCTGCGGACGGTCCAGGTTCTCTACGAGGACGCGCCGCTGAAAACGGTATTCCTGGAGCGCAACCTCGGTCTCCCAAGGCTGCGCAACCTGGCGATGCGGATGTCGCGCTACCGGTACGTCTGCATGTTGGACGCCGACAACGAGCTCGTTGCGGACAACTTGCCACTGTTTTTGCAGAGCGGCGTGCAGACAGACGCCGCGTTCGTGCACGGTCTGTTGATAGACAAGCGAGAAGGGAGGATGACGGGCATAAGGTCGGACAACGTGGCAAGCATGCGCCTTACGGCCGGTAACTACATAGATGCCTTCGCCTTGCTAGACGCTACGAAAGTGCTAAGAGCCGGGGGGTACGTCACCGACCAGAGGCTCTACGGTTACGAAGATTGGGAGATGATCCTACACTTGATCGCCGAGGAAGAGGAGGTCGTGTTCGTTCCTGTCGTGATGGGCTACTATCATCTGACTCCTGGATCCATGTATGCAGAGACAGCGGAGGACAAGGGGCCTCGTCCCCGCTCTGCTGCGCCTGAAGTTGTGACCTTGCTGCGGCGTATGTTCGCCCAGACGGGGACACGGGAGTGGGATGCCGTCAAAGTGGGGCGCATCTACCACCCTGCGGTAGGCTACATTGACTGACGTTAGCCCCTACCGGGAGGCATCTTGACTACTGCCGGCAGCGGGTGGACCACACAGGTCGTCGAGCACACGCGGCGGCTCGAAGATTACAGGAAAACCATAAGCAGGCTCTTCCCTGCGCTACCGACGGACCTGCTCGACGCGAACTCGATCAAAGACGTCGATGCCATCGTCCTGACACTCTTCCTGCGATGTTATCCGCACGAGCTGAGTGTGCTCGAGGTTGGTACGTCCTTCGGGGTAGCCGCGTTCCACTTTGCAGGCCAACCCAGCGTGTTGAGGGTGTTTGGTGTAGAGCAGGACCCGCTGGTGACCGAGGACGCTGGCAAGGCGTCAAGTATAGACATCGCCCGAGCCGCCCTCGCAGAGTTCGCCGATGAACGCCTCAAGATAGAGCTTCGGACAGGCGAGCTAAGCAGCGCCTGGACAAAGGCAGTGCAGGAACTCCCGGAAGACGAACCGCTGCTAGCGTTCTTGGGCGGGTCGCGCACGAGGGAGGCGGTGGACGCTGATCTTCAGGCTATCTTCGACGCCAACCCGCGCGCCGTTGCCATCCTCGACCACTGCAGGGGTGACGGGGGACCTTTCGTACAGGCAGGAATCGCAGACTGTATGGAGAGAGCCTGGGGAAAGTACCATTTTCGGCTCTTCGGTGACCTGAGTTCGGGTATGGCGACGAGTAATCTTGGGATCGTCTATCCAGATGAGGAATCTGCGGATGTACAGAGGTGCCTGGCAGAGCTCGCCCATCTCTTTAGTCAACGGTTGGACCCGCTATGGTTGGCGAGTCGGGAGCAAGAGTTGATCGGTATCGTAAGCACCTACAAAGACGAGGCGGACACTCTGAGCGGGCAATATCAGGACTTGATCGGCGAACACCAACTGCTGGCCGACCGCAACACAGAACTCCAGAAACGCATCTCCCAGCTCGAGAAGCGAAAATCCCAGCTGCAAGAGCGCAACGCCAGCCTCAAAATGGAGAAGAGGGGGCTTCAGAGTCGCACCTCTCAACTCGAGAGGCGCATCTCCCAGCTCGAGAAGCGCACGTCCCAGCTCGAAGAGCGCAACTCCAGGCTCAAAGAGGAAAGGTTGCTAGTCGTCTCGAAACTAAGCGACTATCGCAGTGCCGGCCGCTACAAGCTTGCTGATGCCGTAACGAAGAACGTCCTTCGCATACCGGGCGCAAAGGCCGTGGCAAGACGCACCAGGCCGAAAGAGTAGGGTCCTACCGTCGAGGCTAGTCGCGTATTCCCCCTTCCTGTAACATCTCTGTTATGAACTGTAGGCTTACTTCCGAAGGCATGTAGGGGAAACAGGTCGCATGGAGCACCTTGATGTGGGTGTCGTTGGGACGGGCTACGTCGGGTTGGCGACGGGGGCGTGTCTCGCCTATGTCGGACACAGGGTGACATGCCTGGACAACAACCAGGAGCGCGTGGCAGGCCTCAAAGTGGGAAGGGTCCCGTTCTACGAGCCCGGCGTCGAGGAGCTAATCGCCAAGTGCGCAGGAAGGCTCCGTTTTGCCGGCTCCGAGAGACTGACCGAGGTCATACGAGGGTCGGACATCCTCATTCTAGCCGTCGGTACGCCGCAGGGCGGTGATGGATCGGCCGACCTCTCGAACGTGGCCGACGTTGCCCGCGCGATAGGACGCGCGCTCGGCCACTCGACTCCACCGCGCGAGCTTCCACTCGTCGTAGTAAACAAGAGCACGGTGCCTGTAGGTAGCGCCTATTACGTCTCGACGTTGGTAGACGATGGCATAGACGAGGCGGGAGGCGAGGGTGCTGAGTTCAGGATCGCCTCCAACCCGGAGTTCTTGAGGGAGGGCAGCGCCGTGCATGACTCCCTCTTCCCCGACCGCGTGGTGGTAGGGACGGACTCCAGGGAGGCCCTCGACGCCCTCAGGGCCCTCTACACCCCGATAGTGGAGCAGAGCTTCCCCACGGAATGGGAGCCCCGCCCCAAGGTCGCAGTACCGTTCGTGACGACGGACCTCGTGAGCGCGGAGATGATCAAGTACGCTTCAAACGCTTTCCTTGCGACCAAGATCAGCTTCATAAACGAGGTCGCCAATCTCTGCGAGCTGGTCGGCGCCGACATCTCCGAGGTTGCCTACGGCGTCGGCCTCGACGACCGCGTGGGGTCCCGTTTCCTGTCCGCCGGGCTTGGTTGGGGCGGGTCGTGCTTCCCCAAAGACGTGGCCGCCCTAAGGGCCACAGCCCGCGAGTACGATCACGAGACCCCGCTCCTGGACGCGGCCGCCGCCGTAAACGAAATGCAGCGCAGAAGGGTGATCCACAAGCTCCAGCGAGATCTCCACTCCCTCAAGGGCAGGCGCGTGACCCTGCTCGGGCTCTCCTTCAAGCCGAATACCGACGACCTGAGAGGCCCCCCCAGCCTGACGATAGCCGCCGCGCTAAACTCCCTCGGGGCGAAGGTAATAGGCTACGACCCTGTGGCTGGCAAGGCCGCAGCAGAGCTCATGCCCGACATTCAAGCCGTCTTCGACCTCTACGACGCCCTGAGAGGAGCCCACGCCGCGGTGGTAGTGACCGAGTGGCAGGAGGTGAGGGGCCTGGATCCCAAGAAGGCCGCCTCGCTGATGCGGGAACCAAAGCTCATCGTGGACGGCCGTAACGCCCTCGATGCGACCGCCTCACAGGAAGCAGGGCTCCTGTACAGGAGCTTCGGACGTGGCTATGACAGGGGCTAGAAGGCCTCGGGCACTGATTACGGGAGGGGCTGGGTTCATCGGCTCTCACCTCTGCGAGAGGCTCCTCTCCGAAGGCTATCAGGTCGTCTGCATCGACAACCTCAGTACGGGCATCCTCGAGAACGTGGCCCCCTTCCTGGCCAGCGAAGCAAATTTCGAGTATATAGAACACGACGTCTGTCTCCACATAGACCTTCCCGGAGAGCTCGCCGAGGTCTACCATTTCGCCTCCCCGGCGAGCCCAGCCGACTTCGTGCGCATCCCTATAGAGATACTCAAGAGCGGCGCACTTGGTACTCACAACTGCCTCGGACTTGCCCGCGCCAGGGGGGCCCGCTTCATGCTCGCCTCCACCTCGGAGGTCTACGGCGACCCCCTCGTACACCCGCAGCGCGAAGACTACAGGGGCAACGTAAGCACAACGGGCCCAAGGAGCGTCTACGACGAGGCCAAGCGTTACGCCGAGGCTCTGACAATGGCCTATCATCGCCACCACCGTCTGGACACGAGAATCGTGCGCATCTTTAATAGCTACGGCCCCAGAATGAGGGAAGATGACGGCAGGATGGTGCCTAACTTTATACGACAGGCCCTCCTGGGCGAGACCCTGACAGTCTACGGAGATGGCACCCAGACCAGG
>DASTKM010000046.1:0-3929 GCA_035715885.1 Rubrobacter sp. | reverse complement strand
GCGGTTTAGGAAACCGCTGCTCTATCCCCTGAGCTACAGGCGCAAAGCGCCAACAGTTTAACCCGCGATGGTCATGCTTACCACCAGGTCGTGGCCGAGGATCTCCCGGTCCACCCACTGTGCTAGAGCGGGCCTGCACTTCGGACGCATCTGTCGTCCTGGATGCGCATTCAAGTTGAACCAGGTTCGGGAACGACGTATGATTCAGCGGTATTCGCGCCCCGGTAGGGTGGAGGAGGCGCGAGGGTTGCATGCATTTTTGTTTTCGCCGCGGGAGAGGTGTAAACGGCGGGGCGTGCGATCCTACGTTGCAGGCTAACGAAGGAGAGGCCGCGGAGGCTGATTACAGCTTAAGGAGAGGCAGTCGTCCGAAACGGACGGATGACCCGCCGAAGAGAGCAGGGCTGGTCGGGCCGCTCCTGACATTGCTGAAGACCTCGCTTCTGCTGCTGATAGCAGGGGCCCTCGGTGCGGGCTGCGGGTTCGGTGGCGGCGGGGATCTCACGCTCGGCTACCTGGGCTGGGACGAGAACGTGGCCAATTCCTACCTGACGAAGGTGCTGCTCGAAGAGGAACTTGGCTACGATAACGTCGAGCTCAAGCTCGCCGACGACGTTGGGTCCGTCTACAAAGACTTGATCGAAGGCGAAACCGATGCCTTCCTGGATGCCTGGATGCCGAACCACGAGCAGTTCGTGGAAGAGGGTAGGGGCCGGATCGGGGCTTCCAAAGAGCCGTGGTACGTCGACCCGACCAGGTACGGTATCGCCGTTCCCGATTACATGCAGGACGTGCGTAGTATCTCCGACCTCGACTCCTCAGGGACCGACATGATCACCGGTTTAGAACCTGGCACCGTCCTGATGAAGAAGATTCAGACCGACGTGGTCCCACGGTACCGTCTGCAATCCAACCTTGTTGAGGCCACCACGCCGGCGATGCTAGCCGAGCTAGAGCAGGCTTACAGCATGAAAGAGCCGTTCGTGTTTCTCGCCTGGTCGCCGCATTGGATGAACCAGGAGTACGAGTTCCGTTACCTCTCCGATCCGAAGAACGCAATGGGCTCGGTGGACGCTCCCCAGACGATTCACTCGGTCACCCGGGAAGGGCTCGCCGAGGACGAACCTGCAGCCTACGCCCTCATCAACGCCATGAGGCTAGACGAGGACAATGTAGGCAGCCTCGAGCTGGCGATAAACAAGGCTGAAGATCCGGAAGCGGGCGTCAGACGATGGCTCGAAGTGAGAGAGAACAGGGAGCTGGTGCGGCCCTGGATCGAAGCCGCAAAGAACGCGCAGGAGGCGTAGTGACGAGCGAAGAGCAGAGCACGGAAGATATCAGGGCTGACATGGTCGAGGAGGCCGTGCGCGTCGCCGAGGAGGCCGAGAGTAGGGATGTGGCGCTTCGCCTGCTTGGAGGGGTGGCCATAAAGGTGCGCGCGCACGATGGCCTGGAGCCCGCCTTCGAGCGGGAGTACGCTGATCTGGATTGGATCACACAGAAGGGCAAATCCTCCCAGGCGCAGCGGTTCTTCGAGTCCCTGGGATACGTTCCGCAGACGCGGTTCAACACGATGTATGGCCGGGAGCGGCTGCTTTACTTCGACGAGAAGCACGACAGGCAAGTCGACGTCCTTGTCGGCAACTTCAGGATGTGCCACGAGATCCCCTTCGGGGACCGTATGACTATGGAGCCGCTTACAGTACCGCTCGCTGAGCTCCTACTTACGAAGCTCCAGATCATCGAGCTCAACGAGAAGGACGTGGGCGACGCCCTCGCCCTCTTGCACGACCATCCCGTGGGCGATCAGGACGGAGACACGATAAACGCTGCCCATATCGCCAAACTGTGCGCCTCCGACTGGGGCCTGTGGCGCACCTTCACGGCCAACCTCGAGGCTCTGGGCGGATACCTGGAGCGCTTCGACCTGAAAGACGAGAGCAAGGAGCGCATTACGGAACGCGTCAGGGCATTGCTCGCGCGCATCGAGGAGGAGCCGAAGACCTTTGGGTGGAAGATGCGCGCGAAGATAGGTGATCGCAAACGCTGGTACGACCTGCCCGAGGAGGTGGAGGGAGGGCCCTGATCTCTGGATCGAAGGCGTGCACCTCGCCGATCTCCACTCTTACAGGCTCACGATGACGGTCTTGAGCTCGGTAAAAGTCTCCATCGCGTAGCGGCCTCCGACACGTCCGACGCCCGAGCGGGAGCCCGCTCGCCCGCCGAAGGGGAGGTGGCTCTCCCAGTGGTTGGATGAGGCGTTTATGTTGACCCAACCGGCCCTCACCGCCTCGGCGAAGCGCAAGCCCCTCGCCAGATCCCGGGTAAAGACCGCGGAGAGAAGGCCGTAGGGGGAGGAGTTGACGGCCCTTATGGCTTCCTCCTCGTCGCTGATGACGGTCGCTGGGACTATCGGTCCGAAGGTCTCCTCCCTCGAGACGCGCATCTCAGGAGTGACCTTGCCCAACACGGTCGGGCGGTAGTAGAGATCCGTAGGGAAGCCCTCGGCGCGGGCCCCGCCTGAGACCAACTCCGCGCCACCCTCCAGCGCGTCGGAGATGTGCCGATCCATCTTGTCGGCCGTCGGTTCGTTGTTGAGGGGGCCGAGCGTGGTGATCGGGTCGAAGGGGTCGCCGAGTCTGATCCCGCGCTCGATCGCACCGCCGAGCCTTTCGAGGTAGGCGTCGTAGACCCTCTCGTGCACCAGGAACCGTTCCCCTGCGGTGCAGCTCTGACCAGCGCCCAGGAAGGCGGAGGTGAGGCTCGCCTCCGTGGCGGCGTCGAGGTCGGCATCGTCCAGGATCACCATCGGCCCGTTGCCCCCCATCTCGAGGAGTAGCGTCTTGCCGGCGGCACGCCAGGCCACCTTCTGCCCGGTCTCGATGGAGCCGATAAAACCGATCGCTTGGGTGCCTGGGTTGGCCGCCACCTCGTCCCCGACGACGGAACCGGGGCCGGTGATCATGTTGAAGAGCCCGGACGGCAGTCCGGCGTCGACGATGCACTCGGCTAGCTTCACGGCACAGACGGACGTCGAGGAGGCAGGCGCCCAAATGACCGCGTTGCCGCAAGCGAGCGCCGGCGCGATCAGCTCCGCCGGCATGGTGTATGGCCAGTTCCACGGTGAGATCACGCCGACTACCCCGCGCGGGACCTTGTAGAGCATGACGCGCTTGCCGGCGTCTACCGAGGGCGGCATGGCCCCCTCCAGTCGCGTCACATCGGCGCTGGCCATCTCGAAGTAAACGACGAGCTCATCGACCTCGTCGTAAGCCTCGGCCGCCAGCGGCTTGCCCTGATCTAGGGTCAACGTCTGTGCCAGGTCGTCGCGGCGTTCCTCGATAATCTCCGCGATCCGGATCATCGCTGCGGCACGCTCGAACGCGGAGAGCGCCGCCCACCCCGACCAGGCCTCGTTCGCGGCGGCTATCGCCCGCTCTACGTCTGCACGGGTCCCTT
The DNA here is from genome assembly GCA_035715885.1 of Rubrobacter sp. GTDB lineage: Bacteria > Actinomycetota > Rubrobacteria > Rubrobacterales > Rubrobacteraceae > Rubrobacter_D. The sequence continues at coordinate 470 of DASTKM010000046.1, read as the reverse complement.
CGGGTACGGTTCCGATCTGCTCTCCCGTCGCCGGGCTCGTGGCCTCCATGCGGGCTTCGCCGGTGGCCCATTCACCGGCGAGGTACATCGAGTAGTCTTTGGTCTTCGTGTACATCACTTCCCCCTTACGAAGGCGTCGTGGTAGATCTCCTCGTAGTCCGCGACCGTAACCTCGCGGGGGTTCCCGACCGTCTGCGGGTCTTCGTAGGCGATCTGGGCCAGCATCGGGATCTCGTCCTCCGAGAAGCCCAACTCCCTCATCGTCGGTATCCCGACGTCCTCGGTCAGGCGGTAGAGTTCCTCGATGCCGGCCAGGGCGGCATCGAGTAGTTCGAGCCCCCTGGTATCCGCTCCTAGCGCCTGCGCGATCCGGGCGTAGCGCTCGGGCGCGGCGGGGGCGTTATACTCACAGACAGGACCGAGGACGCGGGCCGTCAGGGCGCCGTGGGGGCAGTCGTGGACGCCCCCTG
>DASTKM010000045.1:0-19033 GCA_035715885.1 Rubrobacter sp. | reverse complement strand
GTGGCATCTTATCTCCGGTTTGCTCAAGGACCCGGAGCGCCTCAAGGCCGGGCTCGAAGAGATGATCGAGCAAGAGCGCGCTGGGCTGAGAGGTGACCCCGACCAGGAGGCCAAGGCGTGGATGGAAAGGCTCTCCGAGGTAGACCAGGAGCGTCGCGGCTACCTGCGTCTCGCCGCCAAGGGAGTTCTGACCGACGAGGAGCTGAACGAGGCCCTAGCGGAGCTCGAGAACTTCCGTGAGACGGCCGAGAAGGAACTCAGGGCCATAACGACTCGCCGTGAGGTCCTAGAGAATCTGGAGCGGGATAGGGACGCGCTATTGGAGTCCTACGCCAGCATGGCACCCGCCGCGCTGGACGGCTTAAGCTCCGAGGAGCGTCACCAGATCTACAAGATGCTCCGGCTCACGGTCGAGATCTCGCCCGACGGCTCGCTGGATGTTAGCGGCGTCCTTAGGGATAGCTTTGTTTCTGAGAACCAAGACGAGGGTATCGTCCTTGCTCACTATCAGGTCGATCTCCCCTCGCCGCGTTCTGTAGTTGCGCTCCACGAGCGTGTATCCGTTTTGGATCAGGTAGCGCAAGGCGAGGTCTTCACCCCTTGACCCTGGGGATTTGTCCTTCAGTCTCCCACCCCGGCATAGCTCAGCCGGTGGACCCGGCAGGGACCGAGTTCAGAGAGGGCGAGCCGATGTTCGGGCGTACCGTACCCACGATTGCGCCCAAAGCCGTAGCCAGTGTGGGTCTCTGATAGGGCGCGCATCGCGCCGTCGCGAAGGACCTTGGCCACAACACTCGCGGCGGCGACCGCCGCGCTCCTGGCATCAGCTCTGGGCAGGCACTCCACCTCGGGACCGAGATCCAGGTTGCCATCCGCAAGGCCGCACCCGGAGCGGGACTTCAGGGAGGCGAGAGCCCTGCTAAGGACCTCTCGGTTCGCCAGGCCGACGCCGTGGCGGTCGATCCACCAGGCTGGGTAAGCCACCACGGAAACGGCCTCGGCCCTGCGGAGCAGCGCTCCGAAGATCTCCTCGCGCAAAGTGGGCCGTAGCAACTTGGAATCGTTGATCCCGAAGATCTCAGCGTCGCCAAGGACGACGGCCGCGGCCACCAGCGGTCCTGCCAGCGCGCCACGGCCCGCCTCATCGGCCCCGGCAAGAGGTGCGCGGCGATGGAGGACCCATGCCGCGTCGAAAGCGTAGAGGGAACTCTCCTCCGGCGGAAGGCCGGTAGAGCGAGTCCCTGACAACGCCGGTGTTGGCTTACCTGGCCTTCTTGACCCTGGCTTTCTTGCCCACCTTGTCGCGGATGTAGTAGAGCTTCGCGCGTCTAACCGCGCCACGCGAGGCGACTTCGATCTTGGCGATCTTCGGGGAGTGGAGCGGGAAGATCCTCTCCACGTTCACCCCAAAGGAGTTCTTCCTGACCGTGAACGTCTCGTGAATCCCGCTGCCCTTGCGCGAGATACACAGTCCTTCGAAGACCTGTACACGCTCGCGGTTGCCCTCGATAACGCGGTAGTGAACCCGCACCGTATCGCCCGGCTTAAACGTTACGTCCCGCTGCTGCATGTTATCACTCGTTATCATGTTCTTCTCCTCTCGTGGACCTACTTCGGATGGCTAGGGTGACCTTCTTCCGGTCGTCCTCGCCCGCGTACGCTCCAGCGCCGCGTGCTCGCGCCAGGCGCGGATCTTTGCGTGATCGCCCGATAATAGCACGCCTGGTACCTCCTCTCCATCCCAGCTGGCTGGCCGCGTGTAGGTAGGAGGTCCGACAACATCTTCGGCTGAGAACGACTCGCCGATGAGGCTCTCGGAGTTCCCGAGGACGCCATGGAGACGCCGGATCGTGGCATCAGCGAGCGCGGCGGCCACGATCTCACCCCCAGATAAAACAAAGTCGCCCAGTGAGAGGGCTTCAGTGGCGAGCCCGCTCCAAACCCGTTCGTCTATCCCTCCGTAGCGTCCGCAGATGACGGTCAAATCTGGCCCTGAAGCCACCTCCTCGACGTAGCCCTGTGTGAGCCTGCGTCCGGCCGGCTCCGTGAGTACGACCCGCCGCTGCGTTCTTACCTCCCTCGCCGAAACGCCGTAGACCTCCTCGAGCGCCCTCGCTACGACGTCGACCCTGACGACCATCCCGGCGCCGCCACCGTATGGCATGTCGTCGATCCGACCATCAGGTGAGTAGTCACGCAGGTCGAAGCTGCGGTAGCCAACGATTTCGTTCTCTATGGCCCTGCCGACGACCCCGACGCCGACGGCGGCGTCGACCGCCTTGGGGAAAACACAGAAGACGTCTATGCTTCTCACCGTCTAGCCATCCGGCGGGCGGATCAGTACCTGCCCGGCCCGCAGGTCCACCTCTGGGACATGTTCGAGGGTAAAGGGGAGATAAAGGTCTAGTCGATCATCTTCACGGACCACGAGAACCTCGTGGGCGGCAGTCTCGAACGTATCCATTACCTTTCCGACGACCTCACCCGCATCGTTCACAGCCGTAAGGCCGACCAGGTCCGTCACGTAATACTCTCCTTCTTCGGGTACGTCGAGCTCCTTGCGGTCCAGCAAGAGCTCTTCGCCTCCCAGGGCCTTTGCCTCGGCTCTGCTCTTTACGCCTTCGAGGTCGAGCAAGAAGCCCTTCGAGGTCTGCCTGGCTGCAGAGATACGGCGCCTCATGCCTGCAACCACCGGTTCTGTACCTTCTCTGAGGTGCCTGCCTGGGCCGAGGGCACGGACCCTCAAGGAGCCGCGTACCCCGTGCGGTGCGACCACGACCCCGATCACGACCGGATCGGAGAGTTCGTCCATGGTCTCTAGTCAGGGACCTCCACGGTGACCCGCTTTCCCGCTTTCACGGATGCGGCCTTCACGACCGTGCGGATCGCTCGGATCGTCCGTCCCTGGCGGCCGATCACACGCCCCATGTCGTCTGGCGCCACCCTCAGTTCCAGATCCACCCGCGAGTCAGACTCGGTCCCTGAGACCTCGACCCTCTCTGGTTCGTCCACGAGCGAGCGGGCGAGGACCAGCAGAAGGTTCTCTAACTGCGCCACGGCTACCTAGATGACCCCGGAGATCTTCAGCAGGTTACGCACCTGATCAGTAGGCTGCGCCCCCTTGCCTAACCACTCCCTTGCCTTCTCTTCATCGACTTTGATGTCAGAAGGCTCCTGCTGCGGATCGTAGGTCCCTATCCGCTCTATAAACCGGCCGTCGCGCGGACTCCGTGAATCGGCGACCACTATCCTGTAGAAGGGGTTGCCCTTGGAGCCGTGCCTCGCGAGCCTTATCTTTACCGCCATGCTATCTCCTCTCGAACTCTACCTGCGCCCCGACAGACCCGGTATGCGCGGCATCCCGCCGCCCTTGCCCATCTGGGCCATCATCTTCTGCATCTCCTTGAACTGCTTGACGAGTTTCTGGACGTCCTGCTGGGTCGCGCCCGAGCCCCGCGCAATCCTACGCGCCCGGCTCGGGTTCTGCAACAACTTGGGGTTCCTGCGCTCCTTGACGGTCATCGAGGTTATCATGGCCTCCACCCTGCCGAGCTGCCTGTCGTCTATCTCAACGTCCTTGAGCTGTTTGCCCAGGCCCGGGATCATGCCGAGGAGGCCCGATAGCGGACCCATCTTCTTTATCATCTGCATCTGCTGCAGAAAGTCCTCGAAGGTGAATTTCCCGCTCATGAGCTTCTTGCCCTGGGCCTCCGCCTCGGTACGGTCCATCTGCTGTTCGGCCTTCTCGATGAGCGTGAGGACATCGCCCATACCCAGGATGCGACCAGCCATCCTGTCGGGGTAGAAGTAATCGAACTCGCCCATCTTCTCACCCTCAGAGGCGAACTTGACGGGCCGCCCCGTTACGGAGACGACGGAGAGCGCAACCCCGCCGCGGGCGTCACCGTCCAGCTTGGTCAAGACCATCCCGTCGAAGTCGGCGTACTCCTGGAAGGCCTGCGCCACCTCGACGGCGTTCTGGCCGGTTACCACGTCGAGCACGAGTAGGACGGAGTGCGGCCTCGAGGCCTTCCTGACGCGCCGGATCTCCTCCATCATCTCCACGTCGACTACCTGCCTGCCCGCCGTGTCGACGATCACGAAGTCATACCCGCCGTCTCTGGCCTCCCTGATGCCGCGCTCGGCGATCTCTTCCGGCTTCGGACCCGTGCCCTCCGTGTACACGGGAACTGAGAGCTCGCGTCCGATCTGCTGCAGTTGCTCGATCGCGGCAGGCCTGTAAGTGTCGCACGCGACCAGATAGGGGTTCTTCCCTAGCTTCCGCACGAACAGCGCGAGCTTCCCGGCCGCCGTCGTCTTGCCGTGGCCGTTTAGGCCCGCGAGCATCACGACCGTAGGCGGCCTGGAGGCGAAGGAGAGTTTGTGGGCGGTGCCGCCCATCAGGTTCGCAAGCTCGTCGTCGACTATCTTGACGACCTGCTGGCCAGGACTGAGGGCCTTCGAGACCTCGGCGCCTGTGGCCCGCTCGCGGACGTTGGAGACGAACTCCTTGACGACCGAATAGTTCACGTCGGCCTCGAGGAGGGCCAGCCGGATCTCACGCGTAACCTTCTTTACCTGGTCCTCGGTGAGGTTGCCGCTACCGCGAACCCCGTCGAGGGCTTTGTTGAGCCTTTCGCCTAACGTATCGAACATCTATAAATCTCCAAACAGGGCTTCCGCGAACTCGCGGGCGTCAAACGGGTGGAGGTCCTCGACCTTCTCCCCGACCGAGATGAGCTTGATCGGCACCCCCACCTCGTTGGCTATGGCGAGGGCGATGCCGCCCTTGGCAGTCCCGTCGAGCTTGGTGAGAATGATCCCGGTGAGCCCGGCTACCTCTTTGAACATCTGGGCCTGCCGCAACCCGTTCTGACCCGTGGTCGCGTCGACCGTCATCAGTACCTCGTGCGGCGCCCCTGGAAGCTGCCGCCTTACAACCCTCTGTACTTTGTCGAGCTCGGCCATCAGGTTTACTTTGGTGTGGAGCCTGCCCGCCGTGTCGATGAGCAGCACGTCAGTACCCTCGCTCCTGGCGGCATGCACGGCTTCATGGGCGACGGCAGCCGCGTCGGCTCCGCGCTCGCGCGCCACCACGGGCGTACCCGTCCGCTCGCCCCACTGCTGGAGCTGCTCGATGGCCGCAGCCCTGAACGTGTCCCCTGCGGCGAACATCTTGGTCCCCGGCAAGAAACGCGAGAGCTTGCCTATCGTCGTCGTCTTGCCGGTCCCGTTCACCCCGACCATCAGGATCACAGTAGGCATGTGTGAGACGTCGAGCTCGACGGGCCCATCGAGCATGCGTGTGGCGTGCTCGATCATGAGCTCCCGTAACTCGGCACCGCTGGTGATGTTCCTCTCCAGCGCCTCCTGTTCGAGTTCCGCAACGAGCTTCGCCGTGGTCGGAACCCCGACGTCGGAGGAGATCAAAATCTCCTCGACTCTCTCCCAGAACTCCTCGTCCTCGACATCCCTGAACTCGGCGACGGCGGCGTTGAGCTGTCCGACGAACGATGTGCGGCTACGGCTGAGGCCCTGCCTCAGCCTGCCAAACCACCCGCCGGACTCCTGCCGCTCGGCGATAGTCTCAGGCGCCTCCTCGACAGCGCCTGACTCGAGCATAGAGTCCTCAGCCTCACCGGGTTCGGTCTCTTCGACCTCCCACACGTCCTCGGGTGCAGGCTGCTTCCTCTGGGCCTGCACCTCCTCGGCCGAAGGCACCTCTTCGGCGGCTTCCTCCTCGAATGCTTCGAGGTCAGCAACGAGGTGGCCGTTGCCTCGTTCGACATCTTCGGTGGAATGCCCCGACTCACTGGCTACCGTCGGGCCGTTCACCTGCTCTTCATCTGTCCCTCGTCTGAAAAAACTACGCCACGAGCGTGCCATAGGCGACTTCTTACTCTCCCTGCAAACGCTTCGACACAACAGTAGTGGCCCCTGAGGCATCCTGAATCACCCCGTAGAGCACATCCGCCGCGGCCATCGTTCGTTTCTGATGGGTGACCAACAGATACTGGCCGTTAGCCCGGTGAGAGTCTACCACAGAGAGGAAACGGGCCAGGTTGAGATCGTCGAGCGCCGCCTCGGCCTCATCGAGGACGCAGAAAGCCCCAGAATCCTCACCAGTGCGGCTCAAGAACACGCTGAACAGGAACGACAGCGCGAGTAGGGCCCGTTCGCCCCCTGATAGGACGCGCAAGGGTCTCCAACCCTTCCTCCCCAGCCGCAACCCGATCTCCACCCCGTCCTCAGAAAGCTCCAGTACCCCAGAAGATCCTTCGAGCATCCGCGGCACCATCTCCCCGAACGCCTCCTTTACTCTCCGGAAGGTCTCCGAGAAACGTACCTCTATCTCCCTGTCCACGGATTGTATTATGCGGTTGAGTTCGTTGGCTGCGGCCTCTGCGTCGGCCCTCTGGGCCGAGATGAACTGGTGACGTTCACGCAGTCCCTCTTCCTGGGAGAGGGCGAGGAGGTTTACGTCCCCAAAGCGCTTGAGCCTGCGGGCGAGGGTGATACGTTCTCCGTCAGTACTCTCCCCGTGCTTCTCTGCCTCGTGGCGGGCAGCATCAAGGGTGGTGCCCCACTCCGCCTGTATCTCCTCGCCTGCCTCGGCGGCCGCGGTTTCTGCCCTGCACACCTCTTCGGCGAGGCGTTCGGCTTGCGCGCGAGTGGTGGCGAGCTTGCCTGCGAGTTCCACGGTCTTGCGCGAGATGGTTGTGCGCTCCGCTGAGACCCGGCGGTGCGCCTCGGCAGTCTCTCCACGGAGGCGCCGCAAGGCGTTTCTGCGCCGGCGGACGGTCGTGACGAGCTTTGTGGCCGCCCTCGCCGCCCTGGCGGCGAGCACTTCTGGGTTGCCTGCTCCGTCCTGAAGAGCGTTCTCGGACCGCTCCAGCCTGCGTGAGATAGCTTTCCTGCGACTTGCGCCAGAGGCGAGGGTATCGCGCACCTCCGACAGCCCCCGTTCCGAGTCAGCAGCGGCGCCGCGGGCCGCCTCGGCGGCGGCGGTGGCAGCGGCGAGCTCCTCCCTCCCGCGGTCTGCATCCGTTTCGGCTTCCGCAAGCGCTCTCTCCGTCCTGGAAGTGTCGTCGGAGAGCATAGAGATAGTCCTCTCCCGCTCCAGAAAGGATCTCCTCGCATTCTCTCCTGCGGTCTTGCGGCGTCTTGCTTCGCGTGATAACAGGGCTCGAGTGCGCGCCGTCCGGTCAGCGAGAACCTTGACCCTATCTACGGTTCCGGCGAGCCTCTCCAGGCGATTCGAGACACCAGAGACAGTCTCCTTCAGGTCGTAGAGGGTTCCGCCGGGCACGCCTTTCAGGGCTTCGAGGTGTTCCATCCAGGCGGAAAGTCGCGTCTCGCGCGCGAAGTTGCCAGGGCCGGGACGCAGGCTCACACCGGTCCTCGTGAGGCGAAAGCCATCCCTCGTAACGGCCACGTACCCGTTTGCGTTCGCGCCGTCATCAGGACGCTCGACGACGAAGATACCTGTCAGGAGGCGCCGGACCGCTTCATCGTAGCGCGCCTCCAGAACCTCTACGCATTCTATCAGGGGTTTTCCAGGCAGGGCCCCGTTGGGTTCCATGGCCCTCGCGTCGAGGCGGACGGCCACAGGCTCGACGTCCGAAACAAGCTTCATCCCCTCGTCCAGGTTCTCCGCAAGCACCCCGGCACCGTACTCTCCAAGGGCCGCCTCGACGGCGACCTCGTAACCGGGGCGGGCCCGGATCACCTGGTAGAGCCGCGTGCTCGCGCCGTCAGGGGCAGTCTGCCTCAACGCACGTATCCTGGATTCTGCCCTCCCAACAGCAGCGGCGAGGGCCCCGCGCCTGCGGCTGATCTCCTCGGCGAGCTCATCTACCCGTGCGAGCATGCCGTCTACCTGATCGCGCAGCCTGCGGAGATTCTCCATCGTGGCGCGGTCTTCCGATTCTTCGAGGTCCGAGATCACGGCCGCAAGGTGTGAGAGGCCCTCTTCGGTCATCACGCGTTGCTCACTTTGGGACCCAAGCCCGGCGAGGCGCGTGCGAAGTCCATCCAGGTCCCTGGCCAGCCTATCCCTCTCGCTTTCGGCGGACGCGTACTTCTCGCTGGATCTCGCAACGACCCTCTGGAGCCGGTCCGACTCTTCGCGCCTCGCTGAAGACTCGGCCTCTAGATCTCTGGCTCTATCTTCGAGACCAGCCAGCGTTTGCGACACCCGGCGTAACTCGTCTTCCAGGCGGGACACGGTGAGTTTCGTCTCCCCCTCTCCTCCGCGGCCCGCCTCTAGTCGCAAGAGAGTCCTGTCCGCGCGTAGGGCCTCCACCCGAAGGTCCTCGGCGCCATCCTCCAGGGCTTCGAGTCGCTGTTCGGTCTTTCCGATCCCATCCTCGAGTTGTTGCAGGCGGCTATCTAACTCTGTCTCTTCTTCACGAACGTCCCGCTCGCGCGCGGCCATCTCTGCAGCCTGCCTCCTGGCCTCGTCGAGCTTCCCCCTAAGTCCGTTCAACTCCCTGGTCGCGACCCGATAGAGGTGAGCCAGGGAGAGCTCGCGGTAGCGGGATTCGATCTCCCGGTACGCGCGGGCGGCGGCGGCCTCCCTTTGTATCCTGCGCAACTGGCCCTCGAGCTCGGCCTCCAGTTGGCGGCTGCGTTCGAGTCGGACATCGGCCCTCTCCAGACGGCGGCTAGCCGAGACGCGGCGCCTCCTGTAGACACCGAGTCCCGCGGCCTCTTCCAGCGCGAGCCGGCACGCGGCCGGCCCACCAGCGACTATCGCGTCCACGGCACCCTGGCGTAGGATGCTGTGGCGTCCCAGTCCTGCCTCGCCAGCAACGGCGCGTACGTCCGCAAGACGGGCACGGGAGCCGTTGATCCTGTATTCCGTCTCCCCGCTGCGGGAGATCCGGCGCGTGATCGAAACCTCCCCGTAAGGGAGCGAGATCCTGCCCGCTTCGTTGTCGAGTACGAGGGTTACTTCGGCTGCGCTCGCACCCGAAAGCGTCTCCGAGCCGGCGAAGATCAACTCGCTCATAGCTCCTGCCCGCAATACCCCCGGGCTCTGCTCCCCGATCGCGAAGAGCACAGCGTCGGTGATGTTGCTCTTCCCCGAACCATTGGGACCGACGATCGACGTGATGCCCCCTTCGAGTGGCATCCTGACGGGCCGGGCGAAGGTCTTGAAGCCCTTTATATAGATCGCCGAGAGCACTGAATGGGTATTTTACGCAACTTCCGCTATGAAAGCACGGGGAAAAGTGCAGCAAAAGAGCTGTCAGCTCCTCAGCACGCTGCCAGCGGGCGGCAGGATGACAAGTGAAGGCCTTAGAGGCCTGAGCGTGCTGATTAGCTCTAGGCGCCTACGTGTACCTCGACCGTGGAGCGTGGGACGGGGCGGATGCCTAGTATCTCCAGCGCGGCTCGGGCGGCGCTCTGCTCGCTTTCCTTTATGGAGCTGCCTTCACCCGTAGCGACTTCCTTTCCTTCCACAGAGACCCTGGAGGTGAAGCTTGGCCGGTGGGCCGGTCCTTGCTTGGAGATGACCCGGTACGTCGGCCTGAGCCCGTCTGCCTGCAGCGTTTCCTGAAGGAGCGTCTTCCAGTCACGCAGCTCGTCGGTATCGACCTCTGCGGGGTTGAAGATCTCATCCAGCGTCCTGAGCACCAGGTCCCTGTCTATGAGGTAGGCCCCCCCGATAATGGCCTCCACGGTATCGGCGATAACCGAGTCGTTTATGACGGAGCTCTCGATGATCTCCTCTATACCCTCACTCCGGCCTACCATTGCCAGAAATGACTTCCTTACCAGATGAGCCCGTATGCGCGTCAGATCCCCCTCCAGTAGCTCGCGGTAGCCGTGGAAGACCAGCTCGGCGACGCGGCTGTTCAAAACGGAGTCCCCGAGAAATTCGAGCCTCCCGTTCGACTCGTAAGGGTCAGCGACGCTCGGATGGGTCAACGAGCGCTGCCTCAAAGGGTCTGGTAGAATCGCTATGAGGTCTCTTATAGACATCTCGTTCTCTATTCTACACTTGTAAACGCGATCACGACATTGTGGCCGCCGAATCCCATGGAGTTCGAGATGGCGGCTTTGAGGTCAGGGGCCTCGATCGGCTCACTTCCTACGTAGTTCAGCTCTTCGCAGTCTTCTGCGAGGTTCTCGAGGTTGATCGTCGGTGGGACGACTTTGTGCTTTACGGCAAGGGCGCACATGATGCCTTCGGTGGCGCCGACGGCCCCGAAGGAGTGCCCTGTCATCGACTTCGTACCAGAGACCAGGGCGTGCGGCACGACCCTCGCTATCGCCTTCGTCTCTGGCCCGTCTCCGGTCGGGGTGGCTGTGGCGTGGGCGTTGACGTGGCCGACCTCCTCGGCGTCGAGGCCGGAATCCTGGAGAGCGAGGACCATTGCCCGCTCGACGCCACGGCCGTCCTCATCGGGCGCGGTTACGTGGTAGGCGTCGGTCGTACGGCCGTAGCCGGCGACGGTGGAGATCGGTTCTGCGCCGCGGCGCTCCGCGTGCTCCTCGCTCTCCAGGACCAGGGCACCGGCGCCCTCGCTCATCACGAAACCGTCGCGGCCTTCGTCGAAGGGACGACTTGCCCTGGCGGGGTCGTCGTTGCGGCGACTCACGGCCCGTATGGCACAGAAGCCAGCCATAGAGAGGGGCGTTATCGGGGCTTCCGAGGAGCCGGCTATCACCACGTCGGCGTCTTTGCGCCGGATCAGCTCCAGCCCCTCCGCGATCGCCTCCCCTCCTGTGGCGCAGGCAAGAACAGGACACTGGCTAGGTCCCGTGGCGCCGAGCGCGATAGCGAGTTGCCCGGCCGCCATGTTGGGGACCATCATCGTGATCAGGAACGGACTCACCCTTCCGGGTCCCCGCTCGTTCATGACCCTGTACTCTCGCTCCCAGGTGGAGAGTCCCCCGATACCGCTGCCCATCACGATCGCCACGCGCTCGGGCCTCTCGCGGATCAGGTCCACTATCCCCGCGCTCTCCGCGGCCTGTATGCCCGCGGCTATGCCGAGCTGGGCATAGCGGTCCATCCTGCGGGCCTGCTTCTTGTTTATAAAGTCCGTCGGATCGAAATCCCAGCATTCACCGGCTATCCGGGAAGGATAAGGGGACGGATCGAAGAGCGTGATCTCCCCTATTCCGCTCTTACCGTGCAGGGCTGCATCCCAGAAGTTCTCGACCCCTGTTCCAAGGGGTGTAACAGCCCCGGTTCCGGTTACGAGCGCCCTCCCACTCGCGTCGGGGTCGATCACGCGGCCTGATGCTCCATCACGTAGTCAACGGCCTCCTCGACTGTGGTGATCTTCTCGGCCTCTTCGTCGGGGATCTCCATCCCGAACTGCTCCTCGAGCTCCATGATGAGCTCGACCAGATCCAGGGAATCAGCCTCCAAATCCTCGCGGAAGGAAGCGTCGGAAGTGACGTCGCCCTCATCTACTCCCAGCCTGTCGGCGGTGATCTCCTGTATCTTGCCGAGTATCTCTTCGCGATCCAAGCGTCTCTCCTCTCGATGACTCTTACAAATTACTATGACAGGTCCAACGATAGCGCGTAGTGTAAACCTAAAACGCCTTACTGCATAGTCATGCCGCCGTCGACGGCCACGGTCTGGCCTGTAACGTATCCGGCGCCTTCGCCAGCAAGGAACGCAACGACCTCAGCAACCTCCTCCGCCTCTGCGAACCTGCCCGCAGGTACCTGGCCCCTGATCTGGTTCTTGACCTCCTCGGTCAGGTTACGCGTCAGCTCGGTCTCGACATACCCAGGCGCCACGACGTTGACCGTAATGGCGCGCTGCGCCACCTCCCGTGCCACGCTCTTGGTAAACCCGATGATCCCGGCCTTGGAGGCAGCATAGTTGGCCTGCCCCGCGTTCCCGACAAGCCCTACGACAGAGGACACGTTGACGATTCGCCCCCATCTGGCCCTTAACATCGGCCTCAGAGCCGCCCGCGTGCACAGGTAGGTGCCCTTGAGGTTGGTCCGCAACACCTCGTCGAACTCACGCTCTTTCATGCGCATCATCAGATTGTCCCTGGTCAGGCCAGCGTTGTTGACGAGTATCTCGACCTGTCCGAGGGCTTCGCCCACGCCTTTGAACAGCGCATCGACGTCCTCAGGAGAGGCAACGTCACCCTTGAAGATCTCGCACAACGCCCCCGCGGCCCTTACTTCCTCTGCCACCTCCTCCGCGCTCGCGTCGTTGGATCGGTAAGTGATCGCTACGTTCGCGCCTTCGTTCGCGAGTCGCACTGCCACGGCGCGGCCAATTCCCCTTCCTCCGCCCGTGACGACGGCGACGCGTCCGTCCTCGATCACCGGATCTCCCCTCGCTCCGCGAAGGCGAACATCAGGTCAGCCTCGCAAACCCGCTCGTCCCCGACCGTAGCCCGTCCCTTACCCCTTCCTACCCTGCCTTTGAGACGGACGATCTCGACCTCCATCCTGAGCACGTCGCCAGGCAGGACCTGCCTGCGGAACCTTACGCCGTCTATCCCCGCGAAGAGCGCGAGCTTGTCACCGTGCTCCCCGCCGGCCATGACGCCGACAGCGCCTACCTGGGCCATCGCCTCGATAATGAGCACACCGGGCATGACAGGATAATCAGGAAAGTGACCCTGGAAGAAAGGCTCGTTCTGGGTGACGTTCTTTACGCCGGCGGCCCGCACACCGGCTTCGAGCTCCTCGATCCTGTCCACTAGGAGGAAGGGGTAGCGGTGGGGTATGAGTTCCCGGATCTGCGCCGGCCCGAGTGGTGCCTTCACGGGAGCACCTCCCCGGCCGTCCGTCCCACTACGTCTTTTCTCTTGAAGTCTCGCAGCAACCTTGTCAGGGTCCCATCCTCCCCGGCCTCGAAGATCTCACGCACTCCAAGATCCAGCAAGCGTTCTACCACGTCCACCCACCGCACGGGGGAGAGCATCTGGTTCCGCAATGCCTCACGCACCTCCTCCGCCGTCGTCAACAACGCTCCACCCGTCGCCCCGACCATCGGTATCTCGGGTTCTTCCAGGACGACTTCGCCGAGAAGCTCGTCCATCTTTCGCGCAGCCTCTGCCATGAGCGGCGAATGGAAAGCCCCGTATACCTCCAGCTTCACCTTCCGCCCACGTACACGCTCAGCGACCTCCTCGAGCGCATCCTGCTGCCCGGAAACGACGGTCTGGCGCGGCGTGTTGAAGTTCGCCGCAACGACTATACCGTCGGCCTCTTCGACAGCGCTCTCGACACTAGCAGGCTCGGCCCCGATCAGGGCTACCATCCCTCCAGGATTATGCCTCGAGGCCTCGCTCATCAGGCGATCCCTCTCCGCCACGAGCCGCACACCATCGGCGAGACCTAGGCTCCCCGCAGCGTGGGCCGCCGCGTACTCGCCGAGCGAGTGGCCGGCCACCACGTCTGGCTCGATCCCTGCCTCCCGCAAACGGTAGAGAAGATCAACGGAGCCGGCGAATACAGAGAGCTGGTAAGGCACAGCTTCATCCCCGACATAGACAACCGCGGCGTCGCGCGCGGCGCCGGTGGCCTCCCCTCCAACGGTACCCTGCCCGGGGAACACCACGGCACGCTCTATCCCGTCACCCCGCAAACTAGATCCTGTACAGGTTCGCAGCCCAGGTCAAGCCGAACCCGAAGCCAACGGTGATAATGTACTTTCCCGGCTCCATCGCGTCGTAGATGTCAGGGTAGGAGAGTGGGATGCTCGCCGCCGAAGTATTCCCGAACCGGTCGAGGTTGATCACGACCCTATCCTCGGGTATCTCCATCTTCCGTGCCGCCGATCGTATTATGCGTGCATTTGCCTGGTGGGGTATTACGTACTGGACCTCGTCCGGCGAGAGTGCGTTGCGGGCGAGGAGCTTCTCGACCATGTCGGGCAGTATCCTGACGGCAAACTTGAAGACCTCTCGGCCGTTCTGGAAGAGCTTCTCGTCATCTCCCGGGTGGCCGGCGCGCCCCAGCGTAGCCCCCCTGCCGTCGGCCCCGAGGATGTGGTCGACGAAACCCGAGTCCCCTTCGCCGGCATCCAGTACGACTGCGCCTGCGCCGTCTCCGAAAAGGACGGCCGTCGAGCGCTCCTTGGGGTCGACGATGGTGCTCATTGCGTCCGACCCGATGAGCAAGATCCTGCCGGCCGCGCCCGAGCGGAGCATGGATGAAGCGACCGAGGCAGCATAAGAGAAGCCGGCACACGCTGCCGCAAGGTCAATAGCGCCTGCGCCTGGAGCCCCTATCTCCTCTCCCACCAAGCAGGCCACCGAAGGCATGGATTCCGGCGCCGTGGAAGTACCGCAGATGATGAGGTCGACAGACCCGCCATCGACCCCGGCATGCTGGAGGGCCTGCTTCGAGGCATCTACGGCGAGTGTCGCGGCATTCTCGCCTTCAGCGACGAAGTGGCGAGCTTTTATCCCGGTACGCGTCGAGATCCACTCGTCCGTGGTGTCAAGCACGCTTTCGAGGTCGCTGTTGGTGACGATCCTGTTCCCGAGAGCCCTTCCGACACCGACGATCTTGCCGGCAGCACCGCCGTTCAAGCCGACCTGTCCTCAGACAGACCAGGACTGTGCTCAAAGAGCGCCTGCTGCAGTTCCTCGGTCAGGCCGGCGCCCGTGTGCGAGATACCGAGTAACGCGTTCTCGACGCCAGCAGCTTGCGAGTTTCCGTGGCCGATCACGACCGTGCCCCTTACGCCGAGCAGGAAGGAACCACCGTAGTTCTCAGGATCCACCGTGTCTCTCACCCCCATCAGCCGCGGACGAAGGATACCTGCGGCGAGTTTGCTCACAACATCGCCCGTCATCGCGGAGCGGACCATGCCGAGGATCTCACGCGCCACCCCCTCGGCCGTCTTGAGGACGATGTTACCCGTAAAGCCGTCCGTTACGAGAACGTCAGCAACCCCGCTAGGGATGTCGCGACCCTCCACGTTCCCGACGAAACGAATGCCAGACTCGTCCAAGATACGGTGCGCCTCTTTGGCGAGGTCATTGCCCTTCCCCGGCTCCTCGCCGACATTGAGCAGTCCGACCCGCGCTTCTCCGTCCAACCTGAAGTAACGTTTCGCGAGCACACCGCCAAGAATAGCGAAATTCAAGAGGTCCTGCGGTCTGCAGGAGACGGTAGCCCCAGCGTCGAGTAGCAAGACGGGTGAAGGGAAAGGTAGCAAAGTGGCGATCGCGGGCCTGCGGCATCCTTCGAGGCGTCCTATCCTTAGCAACGCCGCCGCCACTGTGGCGCCGGTGTTCCCCGCCGAAAAGAACGCCTCGGCCTCCCCGTCACGAACCATGCCGGCCGCAACGGCGACGCTGGCGTCGGGATGGGCCCTGAGCGTAGCAGAGGGCTCCACGTCCATCCCGACGGCTTCCCCTGAGGACCGCAGCGAGACGTTCGGAGGGGGATCAGGGCCCACCTCAGGTTCGATGGCACCAGGTTTCCCGACGAGCAACAACTCGTCTTCCAACAAGCCTCTGGCAGCGGATAGGGCGCCGGTGACTATCTCCCGCGGGGCGTTGTCTCCGCCGAGGGCGTCTACCGCGATACGCACTGGACGGCCTTATCGGGGTCTAGATGTCCTCCACAGCGACTACCGTGCGGCCTTTGTAGAAACCGCACTCAGGGCAGACCCTATGCCCCACGTGCGGCGCGCCGCAGTTGGGGCAGGCGACCAGACGCGGGCCTGTGATTGCGTGGTGCGCCCGGCGCTGGTTCCTGCGCGCCCGTGACGTCTTCTTCTTGGGTACGGCCATGCGAATACCTCCTGGTTGCTATAGGCTCAAGATCGCGAGGCGAAGAGGCCGTCGAGGCCCCGCCAGCGCGGGTCTACCTCGTCGCCATCACCTTCGGGGTGCACTGGCTCGGTGCCGGGCGAGAACACCTGCATCGGGACCTCGTTCGGCAGGGCGCGCTCCGCATAGCGCGTCAGATCCAGGGTCCAGTCCTGGACACAGACCTCAGGGTTGTTCGGCCCCGAGAGGAACTCGGAGTCGCTGAACTCCAGTTCGAGCTCCGTGGGCTCGAGCGTCCTGTCGCAGGTCGTAAGCACCGTCGCGACGACCTGCACGTCGAGGTGCAGGCCCTCGGAGAGACGCGTGACGCCTACATCTGCTTGTGCCTTCTTTACCTCGTGGTGGCGCCCGTAGAGGTCGAAAGGACCTGCGGAAAACTCGGCACGCACTTCGTGGGTGTCTCCGACCTCCGCTCCGGGTCGCCTGAGGGGGATCAAATGGTTCATGAGGTTAGTTTACTACTTGCTATTGTTCCTGGACGCCCTGCAGCTTTGTGCGCCCCCGCTGCACGGCCTCGAGGAGTTTGCCCAGGTTGTCCTCGAGGTTGGCGAGGACCTCGTCGGCGTAGTCCTCGGCGCCGAGGCGTATCTCGCGCTCGCGGCGGCGGGCGTCCTCCATGATCTCCGCGCTACGCTTCTCCGCCCTCTTGAGGACCTCCTCTTCCGAAGTGATTTTCTCGGCCTCGTCCTGGGCGCTGCGGATGATGCGGTCGCTCTCGCTGCGGGCCTCGTCGAGCATCGCCTGGCGCTCCTTGACGATCCAGCGGGCCTGCTTGAGCTCCTCCGGTATGGTCTGGCGCATCTGGTCTATGATATCGAAGGCGGCGTCCCGGTCGACCATCGCCGTGTTGCCGAAACCGGGGAAGCTGCGAGCATCCTCGACCAGTTCTTCCAATCTGTCTATGAGTACCAGTACGTCCATCTTCTACTACCTATCCTTCGCCTACGATCCCTGTATCTTACCGTCCCGACCAGAATATATCTGCTTTACGGTCTCGAGCACGCCTTCTGGTACGAGCCCGCGCACCTCCCCACCGAGCGATGCTATCTCCCTGACCGCGCTCGAGGAGAGGAAACTGTGCTCCGCCGAGGCCATTATGAAGACTGTTTCGAGCTCGGGGAACATCCTCCGGTTCAGCTGCGCCTGCTCGAACTCCGACTCGAAGTCGGAGACGGCCCGCAAGCCCTTCACGATCGCCTGCGCCCCTCGTTCTCTGGCGAATTCCACGAGGAGACCTTCCATCACTTCGACGGAGACACTCTCCATGTCGGCGGTCACCTTCTCTATTAGCCTCGCCCGGTCGACCGCGGGGAGGCGGGCCTGCTTGCGGCGGTTACTACCAACGGCGACGACCACGTGGTCGAAGATCTTGGAAGCGCGCCTGATGATGTCGAGGTGCCCCGTCGTTACAGGGTCGAAGCTACCTGGACACACAGCCACGATCATTGTCAGCTCGGACCGATCAAGTATGGTTATGAACGTGCCGCCGTAGCGGCGCGTTACCCCTTTCTGGCCTCCTGCGCCCTCAACCGGAGCCTCGCCGCTCTCGATCGCGACCCTTCCTCCCGGCGCGAGCAATGAGCGTAGCCGGTGCAAGATTCCCCCGACCTCCGCTGCGATTCTATATGGTGGGTCGGCGAAGATCAAATCGAACAGTTCACCGCGCCCTGCGAGCCGCCCAACCACGGCCTCGACCTCGCCCCCGATTACCTCCGCCCTCTGTGCGAAGCCGGTCCTCCTTAAGTTCTCGAAGATCACAGCCCTGGCCGCCCGATCCCGCTCGACGAAGACGGCGTACCCGATCCCTCGGCTCAGGGCTTCTATCCCGAGCGCGCCAGTCCCCGCGTAGAGGTCGAGGACCCTGCCGCCTTCGAAGAACTGTCCCAAGGCGTTGAATAGGCTCTCCCGCACGCGGTCGGACGTGGGGCGCAAGCCCCTGGGGACGGGTGCCAGCCTGGTGCCTCCGGCCGACCCGGCGATAACCCTCAAGACCTATTCCCTGAAGAGCCACTCGACGTCCGTGCCGAGCAACTCACGGATCTCTCGCCGCAGGGGCCTGTGGTCGGGCCGCTTCAGCGTGGGGTCAGAAGCCACGAGATCGAACGCCTCGCGTCTAGCCTCGACGAGAACTTCAACGTCGCGCAAGAGCTTGGCGACCTTGAGGTCAGGCATGCCGCTCTGGCGACTACCGAAAAGGGTCCCCTCGCCCCTTATGGCCAGGTCGACTTCGGAGAGCTTGAACCCGTCCTGATACTGCTCCAGAGCCCTGAGACGTCGTTCGGAATCTTCGGACCTGGGGACTCCTACGAGGAAACACTTCGGGGGATGCAGGCCTCTGCACACGCGGCCCCTCAGCTGGTGGAGTTGGGAGAGCCCGAAACGCTCAGCGCCTTCGATTACGATCGCGCTCGCGTTTGGCACGTCGACACCGACCTCCACGACAACGGTAGCCACAAGCACCTCGATCTCCCCTGCCCGGAACAGGGCCATCACCTCGCGCTTGTCCTGGGGCTTCATCCTGCCGTGCAACAGCCCGACCACTCTCTCGGGGAAGATGTCGTTCGCGAGCTCCTCGTAGAGCTCCTCGGCGGCGCGTACGTCTTCCAGGGCCTCAGACTCCTCGACGAGCGGGCATATCACGTAAGCCTGCCGCCCTTCCTCGATCTCCTTTCTGACCGCCTCGTAGGCACCTAGCCGTTCCGCGGTGTCGACGACCCTGGTCTCGACCGGCTTCCTTCCCGGCGGCAATTCGTCTATCAGGGAGACCTCGAGGTCGCCGTAGAGTGTGAGGGAGAGGGTCCTTGGTATAGGGGTGGCCGTCATGACGAGGGTGTCCGGGGTGGACCCTTTCTCGCGGAACTCCGTCCGCTGGCCGACGCCGAAGCGGTGCTGCTCGTCCACGACTACGAGCGAGAGGTCGTCGAAAACTACGCCTTTCTGTATGAGGGCGTGCGTCCCGACGACGACGTGGGCCTCGCCTGCGGCTATCTGCTCCAGTGCCTTACGCCTCTGCGCCACACCCTGGGAGCCGGTGAGGATTACGACGTTGACAGGCAAGTCGGCCAGGGCAGCTGAGATCGAGAGGTGGTGCTGCCAGGCAAGGACCTCGGTCGGAGCCATTATGGCACCCTGTCCCCCCGCCTCGACCGCGGTGAGGAGCGCGGCGATGGCGACCACGGTCTTTCCGCTGCCGACGTCACCCTGAAGGAGGCGGCGCATCGGCTTCTCCAGGCGCATGTCGGCGAGGA
>DASTKM010000044.1:0-12536 GCA_035715885.1 Rubrobacter sp. | reverse complement strand
GCCGTGCATAAGGCATTGGCCTCACACTTCAGGAGCTATCAGCCATCGGCGGTTGGCATTCAGCCAAGACAAAGCTGAAAGCTGATGGCCGATCGCGTACCGCTTGAGAAGCGTGGGGGTACTTCGATCACAGGGCCCATCGCGGGGGATGCTGTATCCTCCCTGTATGTACGGACAGCCGAGGAGAGTTTCGGGACCGATCAGGACGGGTTACTTCTACGGGCTCGCGGGTGTGCTCGTCGCGCTCGCCTCAGACCTGTATTTCCTCTTCGTCGACCCCGTCCATACGCCTGGTTGGGTCCTTGCCGCCATAGCGCAGTACAGGACGCG
The DNA here is from genome assembly GCA_035715885.1 of Rubrobacter sp. GTDB lineage: Bacteria > Actinomycetota > Rubrobacteria > Rubrobacterales > Rubrobacteraceae > Rubrobacter_D. Next base: position 12,206 of record DASTKM010000044.1, on the reverse strand, counting down.
GCTGGCCCTTGCTCTGTTCCTGTTCTTGGCCATACTGGCGGCCCTCAGGGTACGCCCCACGCGCCTCGACCACGGGGTGCCCTACAGATCACTGCTGCTACGCGACGGCGCCCTGGCGGCTACGGTGGTCGCCGTCATGGTGGGGATCACACTGTTTCTGACGACCGCTTTGCAGGCGACGCTGCTCGCAGGGGCCGCCCGCGACTACGCGCGTGAGGCAGCCCCCAAGATCGTCTCCTACGTAAACGAGGTACGTATGGAGATCAGGCAGGAGCGTAAAGCGCGCGGGGCCTCCCCGGAGAAGGTCAGGGATCTCCCGCCACCGGCGCAGGTTGAAGAAGTCGAGGCGACCCTGCAACCACCCGGTCTGCGGGATCTCGGTCGGTCTATGGCCAACTTCGTCCTGCGTGCCGTCCTCCTCGGAACGGCTGGCGGGCTGGTCGGGGCGCTCCGCGGCCGTCCTGCTCTCTCGGACAATGAGAAGCCCCGAGGGGCGCCCCGCAGAGAATGAGCCCGCAAAGAGGGGGACAGGTCGCTGCGGCGCTGCTCCTCGACGGCGTGCTCGGCGAACCTCCAGAAACCATACACCCGACCGTCTTGATGGGGCTTGTGATCTCGGCGTTCGAGAAGAGGGCGCTGAGATTAGAGAGCCCGAGATCCAGGCGCCTCGCTGGCATCGTGCTCGCCGTCTCAACGCCTTCGCTGGTCTTCGTCTCCACGCGGAAGATCCTCGGCTTCGTGCCCTGCAAACCCAGGTGGATGATAGGGACTGCCCTGATCTCGACCACGCTCTCTATGAGCGGCCTCGCCGAGGCTGCACAGAAAGTCGAGACGGGGCTGCGCGACGGACGGCTCGAAAGGGCGCGAACGCAGGTGGGTCACCTCGTCGGGCGGGATACGGGAGACCTGTCGGAATCCGAGGTCTGCAGGGCCGCCGTGGAATCGGTTGCAGAGAACACGAGCGACGGTGTTGTGGCCCCCATGCTCTACGGCGTGCTCTTCGGTGCGCCAGGCGCGCTGGCATACAAGGCTGTGAATACGCTGGACTCGATGGTTGGCTACAGGCAACCTCCCTACGAAGACCTCGGATGGGCCTCTGCCCGTCTGGACGATCTCGCCAACCTGGCGCCGTCGAGGCTTACGATGCTCTCCACCGCGGCTGTCGCGGGACGGCCACTTCGCACGCTCCTGATCGCCGTTCGCTACGGCCCACTCACCGCCAGCCCCAACGCCGGGATGGCCGAGGCCGCATTCGCCGGCGCCCTCGGTATCAGGCTGGGAGGCGCCAACACGTACGGCGGGGTGCTGCGGGAAGGACCGATACTCGGCGATGGACGCCTTCCCGCTCCTGACGATATCGGGCGCGCGGTGCGCCTGATGCGCCGCTGCTGTGTGTTGGCCGGAATCCTGCTGTTCCTGGCGGAGAGGGTGTTTCGTGGTTAGGGGCTGGGCGCAGCACCCCGGCGACCGTCACCACGGTGCCCACGGCGACCTCGTCTCGCGGTCCCTCGACGTCCGTGCCGGGGAGCTACTCGACTTCAGCCAGAACATAAACCCCCTCGGCGCGCCGCGTAACGCTCTGGAAGCCGCCAGGCAGGCCCTCTACGAGGATTCAGGCCGCTATCCCGACCTGGAATATAGCGGGTTGCGCGAAGCGCTGGCCGCCTACCTCGGCGTGGGTGCTGAGATGGTAGTGCCGACCAACGGCGGGGCGGAGGCGCTATTCCTCGCAGCCAGGGCGGCAGCAACGGGCGGAAGGGCGCTCGTGCTTGAGCCTACCTTCTCGGAGTACGCGGCGGCGGCCCGGGCCTCGGGCATGGAGCCCGTCCGCAAGGTAGCCAGGAGGCGCGAGGAGGGTTTCGGGTGGGATCCCACCTCCTACAGAGACCTCGAAGGTGTCTCTGTGGTGTTCCTCTGCAACCCGAACAACCCTACGGGTGACATGCTCGGCCGCGAAGAAGTCCTCGAGGTGGCGGCCTGTGTAGAGGAGGCCGGCGCAGTTCTGGTCGTCGATGAGGCCTTCGCCGACTTCGTTCCAGAGATCAGCGTCACAGACATGGTCGACCGAGGGCTCTGGGTTGCGCGGTCCTTCACCAAGTTCTTCGCGATACCCGGCCTGCGGCTCGGCTGTCTCGTGTGCCACGACGCCGCACGCGTCCAGGCGCTGCAGCCTTCCTGGCCGGTGAACGCCGTCGCCGCCGCGGCGGGGATCGCCGCAGTCAGAGACAGGGGTTTCGCCGAAGCCTCGAAAGTCGAGGTGGCCCGCCTGCGCGAAGACCTCTTCGGGACGCTCGATGCCCTCCCCGGCCTACGACCTTTCCCGGGGGCCGCGAACTTCTTGCTCGTCCGGGGGACCGATGGACTGCCGGGGCGGCTCGCCAGGAGGGGGGTGCTCGTGCGGGGTTGTGGGCCCTTCTATGGGCTCGGACCTGAGTACTTCCGCGTCGCGGTCAGGAGCCCAGTGGAGAACGGGCTGCTCGTCGAGGCGATCAAGGAGGAGCTGTAGCCGTCCGCGCCCTCATCCTCGGCGGCGCCCGCAGTGGGAAGAGCGCTTTCGCCGAACGCCTGGCATCCTCGCTGGGAGGCGAGCGTGTTCTCTATGTGGCCACGGCCGTTGAGGATGGGGACGAGGACCTGCAGAGGCGCATCCGGCTCCACAGGGAGCGCAGGCCTTGTGGGTGGGGTACGCTGGAGATCGGGGGCCTCGACGAAGTCCTGGGCGCGGCGGCGAAGTGGGATGCGGTCCTGCTCGACTCCCTCACCCTGTGGGTTTCGGCCAGGGATGAGCCGGCGCTGCCTGAGTTCGATCGGTTTCTGGCCGGGGCAGGAGATCTCAGCGTGCCTCTCTTGCTTGTGAGCGATGAGGTCGGACTCGGGGTCGTGCCGGAGAGCGACGCGGGGAGGAGGTTCCGCGACGTGCTTGGGCTGGTCAACCAGCGGGCGGCCGAGGCGGCCAAGGAGGTCCACCTCTGCATCGCCGGGGTTGGCGTCAGGATCAAGTAGTTGAAGGGTCTCCTGTCTTTTTTCACAGTCCTTCCGGTTCGCGGGGCCTCTCTGGAAGAGGCCGCGCGTGAGGTCCGCCTGTTGCCACTAATCGGTCTCCTTACGGGATTGCCTGGAGCGGTCCTGCTACTGGCGGCCCACATCGTGCCTCCTGGTGTAAGCGCCACGCTCGCGCTAGGGGCCGTGCTTCTCGCCGCCGGTCTGCACCACGCCGATGGCGTTCTGGACGTCGGTGACGCGATTATGGCCCACGGGAGTCCCGACCGGCGCCGCGATGTGCTCGAAGATACCCGCGTCGGCATCGGCGGTCTCGGCGCGCTCTTCGTGGTCTACGCTCCTACCGTGGGCGCACTAGCCGCGCTTTGCGCTATCTCTCCAGCTCGTGCCGCCCTCGCCCTGTTAGCGGGTGAGGTCGCGGCCCGGTCGGCGATGCTCCTCATGCTGGCATTCGGCGAGCCCGCAGATCCGCGCTCCTCCTCCGTGCCCTTTGTAAGGGCGCTCTCCGGGCCACACCGTACTCCCGCCGTCGTCGTTGCGTTGCTGGCGCCGCTGCCATTCCTTCTGGCCACCAGCGCCCTCGCGCCGCTCGCCATCTTCGCGGCACCCCTGGTCGCGATCGGTGCCCTACGAATCTCCGCAACTAAGTTTGGTGGGATCGGCGGTGATGTAGTCGGGGCTACAGGGGAGGTGTCCCGCGCCGCGTTGCTGGTCTTGCTATCGGCAACGATATAGCCCCGGCTCGGGTTAGCCGGGGCAGAAAGCTGATCGTCAACCGCTGATCGCTAAGACGACAAGTCGGCACCAGGTTTCATGACGTGGACCTTGAGATCTGGGACGAGGGCGGAGACGTGCTCCTGGAACTCCTCGGGGGTGCCTGGCAGGAACGGAAAGGTACCGTAGTGCATCGGGACGACGTGCTCTACGCCGAGGAGCCTGGCTGCGTGGGCCGCCTCCAGCGGGCTCATCACCACCTGGTTGCCGATCGGCAGCAGGGCGAGGTCGGGGTTGTAGATCTCCCCGATAAGGCGCATGTCGCCGAAGACCGCAGTGTCGCCCGCGTGGTACAGCTTGAAGCCACTCTCGAACTCGATGACGTAGCCCATCGGCTCGCCAGCGTAGATGTAGCTGCCGTCGTCGAGCTGTATGCTCGAAGAATGAAATGCGTTGGTCGCGGTTACCTTGAGACCGCCGACTTCGATCGTGCCGCCTTTCTGGATAGGTATGGCGTTCTCGATCCCCTCCCTTTGCAGGTAGGAGAAGATCTCGAAGTTGGAGACCGTCGCTGCGCCCGTCTGCCCCGCCAGAGACTCTACGTCCGAGAAGTGGTCGAAGTGGCCGTGGGTTATCAGGATGGTATCCAGATGACCGACATGCTTCATGTCGTCGGGGGTCTGGGGGTTCTCCGTGAGGAATGGATCTATGATAATCTGCCCGCCGCCCGCCGTCACGAACCTGAACGTCGCGTGCCCGAGGAAGGTGATCCTTGCTCCGCCTAGCATCTGTTCCACGATTATCCTCCGTACGTTCACCAAACACGATCAAGAAAAGAACAACCAGATGTATACCCACCTCACAAACCGGAGAAACGGTCGCCACCCGCGTATAATCCTGCGGGCGTCCCGACCGGGGCCCTGCATTGAGACGACGAACTTCAGGGGGACAGCATGAGATCTACCCTCATCCTCGCGGTACTTGCGGGCGTGTGCGTGGCCGTCCAGACCAGCCTGACAGGGGCGGCCCAGCGAACGCTAGGGCCCCTGGTCCTGGTCGCGATCTCAGGCCTTACGACCGGTGTTTTCGCGCTCTTGATCTCGTTGGTGGTGGCGAAACCGGAGTTTACGGGCCGCGCGGTAGGTTACGCGGTGACCTCCGGCGTCCTCGGGGCCGTGATAGTAGGCTCCATCGCCGTCGCGGCCGGACAGGCCGGTGTGGCGCGCGCTCTCTCGCTGGTCATAGCCGCCCAGCTGATCGCAGGCCTCGTGCTCGACGCCCTTGGGATCTTCGGTGCCGGGGCCGATTTCAGCATCCTGAAGGCGCTAGGAGTCCTCCTGATCATCGCCGGCGGGGCCCTGGTCGTCAGCTATTAGAGCCTTTCAGCACGCTCGGGCCTTGCGGCCTTCGCTAGTCAGCACTTTAGCCCGGAGGCTGCGCCGCCTATAGGCCAGGTCTCGCACACGGAAAGCTGACAAGTCGCCTGGAACAGGCGCCGTGCTGACTAGCTGACATGCTCGTCGTACATGTGGCGCAAGCCTTATGTACGGCACTGTAAGATACAGGCACGGACATCGATGCTTAGAAGGGAGGCTGGAGTGGGGTATCTGCCTATAGAGGACCATGGTGTCATCGGGAACCTCTACACGGCGGCGCTCGTCGGTACCGACGGCACCATTGACTGGCTGTGCCTTCCCGCCTTCGACTCCCCGAGTGTCTTCTGCTCCATCCTCGACGAGGAGAAGGGCGGACATTTCGCGCTGCGACCTGTGGAGTACACCCACAGCCACCAGCTCTACTTGCCCGATACCAACGTGCTCCTGACCCGCTTCTTCTCGCCTGCGGGACTTGCCGAGACCCTTGACTTCATGCCGATCGTGACGCGCCCGGTGGAGCGTCACAGGCTCGTGCGTAACGTGCGGGTCATCAGGGGGAAGATTCACTTCCGTGTCGAGTGCTTTCCAGCCTTCGACTATGCCCGCCGCGACCATACGGTCTCCGTCGGCAAGTCAGGGGCTGTCTTCGCGTCGGGGGACCATTGTCTCGGGCTGGCGACCGACGTGCGGTTGGAGAAAGGGGCGGAAGGCGCTGCGGGTACGCACTTCGCGCTCGGCGAGGGGGAGACGGCGACTTTCGTCCTGACGCATCTCCGGAGGGGCGAGGCTCCGGGAGAGATACTCTCCGACGTCGGGTTCGAGGAGCTGCTGCATGGCACCCTCGGTTACTGGCGACGCTGGCTCTCCAACAGCACCTACCAGGGACGGTGGAGGGAGATAGTCCACCGTTCCGCGCTTGTCCTCAAGCTCATGGTCTACGACCCGACGGGCGCGCTCGTCGCCTCCCCCACGATGGGCCTGCCCGAGCGGATCGGGGGCGAGAGGAACTGGGACTACCGTTACACCTGGCTTAGGGACGCGGCATTTACCCTCTACGCTCTGATCTACGTCGGTTTCGAGCACGAGGCGCGACATTTCATGGACTGGCTCAGGGACCGTTGCCACGAGGACGAGGACGGCCTCCTTCAACCGCTCTACGGCATCGACGGCCGCAAGGACATAACCGAGACTGAGCTCTGGCATCTCTCCGGATACATGAACTCCTCCCCTGTAAGGCTGGGCAACGGCGCCTTCAAGCAGCGCCAGCACGACCTCTACGGGGCCGTGCTCGACGCAGCCTACCTCTACAACAAACACGGCGCCCCCCTTGACTACGACCTCTGGAAGAACCTCAGGAAGATACTGAACTGGCTGAGCGAGAACTGGCGGGACCCAGATGAGGGCATCTGGGAGGTGAGAGGAGGCAGGCGGCAGTTCGTCTCCTCTAAACTCATGAGCTGGGTGGCACTGGAGCGGGCAGGCAGGATCTCCCGCCAGCGCGGACTGCCTTCGGGGGACGGGCGCTGGATGGCCGAGCGCGACGCGATCTACGAGGAGATCATGGAGAAGGGCTGGAACCCCGAGAAGAACAGCTTCGTCCAATATTATGGCTCGTACGCACTCGACGCCTCCCTGCTCATGATGCCGCTGGTCAAGTTCGTCGGGCCCACGGACCCGCGCTGGCTCTCCACCCTCGAACGTATCCAGCAGAACCTGGCCCACGACACGCTCGTAAAGCGTTACCAGCCAGAGTACGCAGCCCCAGACGGCCTGGAAGGGGACGAGGGCAGCTTCAGTCTGTGCTCCTTCTGGTTCGTCGAGTGCCTCACGCAGGCAGGACGCCTCGATGAAGCGCGCCTCGCCCTGGAGAAGATGTTCTCCTACGCCAACCATCTGGGTCTCTACGCCGAGGAAATCGGGCACTCGGGCGAGGCCCTCGGCAACTTCCCCCAGGCGTTCACCCACCTAGCGCTCATATCCGCCGCGGTCCACCTGGATCGCGCGCTCGGAGCACGCTGAACCGCCGTGCGCCCTCCGCTTTTCGAGGCCGTCCCTAACTTCAGCGAGGGGAAGGACGCCACGAAGATCTCACGAATCACAGAGGCCGTCCGCGCGGTCTCAGGTGTCCGTATCCTCGGCCTCCACTCCGACCCCGACCACAACAGGAGCGTCCTCACTTTCGCCGGCGGGGAAGACTCGGTGCTCGAGGGCGCCCTCGTCCTGGCGAAGGCCTGCGCCGCCGAACTCGACCTCGCCTCCCAGACCGGCGAGCACCCCAGGATGGGCGTGCTCGACGTGCTCCCTTTCGTGCCCCTGGAAGGCGCCACGATGGATGATGCCGTCAGGCTGGCACACCTGGCCGGCGAGATCCTGGGTTCCCTTGGATTTCCTGTTTTCTACTACGGGTCTGCCGCGACCGCCTCGCATCGCCGATCCCTCCCCGACATTAGACGGGGTGGTTACGAGGGTGTCGCATTCCGGCTTGGCGACCCCCTGTGGCAGCCGGATTCCGGTCCGAAAACACTAGACCCCAGCAGAGGGGCCGTCGCCGTCGGCGCCCGTCCTTTCCTGGTTGCCTTCAACGCGTACCTGGATACAAGCGACGTCGAGGTCGCCCGAGCGGTGGCCACACGGGTCAGGGAGAGCGGTGGCGGCCTTCCGGCCGTGAGGGCGCTCGGCTTCGGTGTCGGCGGCAAGGCTCAAGTCTCGATGAACCTGACCGACCTCGAACAGACCCCCATCCCTGTGGCCTTCGAAGCCGTTCGCTCGGCGGCGGCCGACCTCGGCGCCTCGGTAGAGTCCACCGAGCTCGTCGGCTTGGCACCGCTGGAGGCGATCTTGCAGACGGCCCGTTACTACCTCGGGTTGCGGGAGCTGAATGCCCAGCATGTCCTGGAGACGAGGCTCTATGGTCCGTCCGATTCTCGGAGTTTGTAGAGGCATGCGCCGGAGGTGTCGGGCTTGCTGATCTACCTGGCGGGACCACTGTTCTCGGAGGCTGAGAGGCGCTTCAACCTCGGGCTTGCGCACAGGCTCGAGGCCCTTGGCTTCGACGTTTTCCTCCCGCAACGCGACGGTGTCAAGCGCGATAGGCCGCCCTACGATACGATGACCCCCGAGGAGCGGCGTCTCGCCATGTTCCACCTCGACAGGACCAGGATCCTCGACGCAGAGGTTTTCCTGTTCGTGCTCGACGGACGCGTCCCTGACGAAGGAGCATGTGTGGAGCTTGGCATCGCCTACTGCCAGAAGTACCTCCAGGACGGCGAGAAGCTCCTCGTCGGACTCCACACCGACCCCCGGGCGGCCTTTATCGGCGGAAGACTGAACCCTATGGTGCGTGTCCCGCTAGAATATGTAGTCGACGACGAGGAGAAGCTACTGCGCGTACTCGCCGGGTATGGGTCAGGCGTCGAAGCGGGTACTGAATGACCCAGCAAGCAGCCTACTGGCGTAGAGAGGATCGGTGCGATGAACGGGCGCGAGATCACGACGGCGGCGATTCAGATGTCTTCGACCCCGAACAAAGGGGAGAACCTCGATACGGCAGAACGGCTCATGCGTTCGGCCGCATCCTCGGGGGCCTGCCTTATAGCCCTGCCTGAGCTGTGGAACTGCCACGGCCTGGAGGATGTCTACAGGGAGAACGCCGAGCCAGTACCAGGGCCGACGACAGAGTTCCTCGGCGGCCTCGCGCAGGAACTGGGTGTCTACCTGATCGGGGGTTCGATCCTGGAAGGAGATCCCTCATCCACGAAGTTGCATAATACATCCACTTTCTTCGGGCCTGACGGCAGGATGTCGGCCGTTTACCGCAAGATACACCTCTTCGACGTGAAGGCCCCGGATCGCGAATACCTGGAGAGCCGGACCATGGCGGCCGGCACGGAGATAGTTACCGCGAAGGCTGGCGCCGCGACCATCGGGCTCTCTGTCTGTTACGACGTACGCTTCCCCGAGCTCTACCGATTGCTGGCGCTGCGCGGCGCCGAGGTACTCGCCGTCCCTGCGGCCTTCACGCTCCAGACGGGCAAGGATCACTGGGAGCTTCTGTTGCGGGCGCGGGCCGTGGAGAACCAGGCTTATGTCGCCGCTCCGGCCCAATGGGGAAGGAAGGCCGACGGACGATGGACCTACGGACGGTCAATCATCGTCGACCCGTGGGGTACTGTGCTCTCCCAATGCCCCGACCGCGACGGATACGCGCTCGCCACCCTGGACCTCGACTACCTCGACACCTTTCGGGAGCAGTTCCCAGCCCTGAAGAACCGCCATCCCGAGGCTTACGACTGGTAAGAGAGTCCACGCCCCTGACCCTCTACGCGGGCGAGCCGTGGCGCTGGCGGTATCGCCTGGAACGCACCCGCGCTCCGCACTGGGAGCCGCACCAGGCGGCGGAGTGGTTCTTGGTGTGGTCGTAGAGCGCCCAGTGGCACTCCGCGCAAGCTTTGAGGCGGGGCCAGGTTCCGTCCTGCTGCGCCGCGAACACGATCGCAACCAATCGGCCGATGGCATGATCCAGCCCCCCCTCTTCGGCCGGGAGCAGCTCCAGCCCACCTCTCTCATCGGCCCTGGCGCGCAGGTGTGCAGGGCCGGCAGCGTCGTCGAACGCCTCAGCCGCCTCAGGGGCGAGCGGTAGACGCGCGTTGGCCAGGAGGAACGCACGCAGCGCTTCGCGCAGTTTCTTCGCCCGCGAGAGGTCCTTATCGGTAAGGGCACGGGAGAGAGGCACGAGCCGGTGGTCGGCCAGCCAGAGAGCGAGACCAGCCGGGTCCGCGAACTTGTCGGCGCCTGGCAGTATGTCCAGGGTGTTCACAAAGTCGCGGACGAGCTCCAGGTCTCCTGGGGCCGCCAGTCGCTCGTCGTTCCTATCGCTTGCCACGAGGACATTCTATCCTGACCGCCCTCGCCCCGAACGCCGAAGAACTCATCACGCCACACTCTAAAACGGTTTGACCATAATTACAACACACTCAGGCTGCATAATTTCCTGAAACGAACCATCGGGCTGCGTAGTTGCGTACAAACCGTTATAGAGATCGGCGAGGTCGCTGTGGAGGGAACCACCCCCTGTCCTGGACGCAAGCCCATGAGCGGCTCGGTCGAACCCTAAAGGTGGTTCTGCGGTCGCCGAGGTGGATCCGGGAATTGACCGAATGGCGGTTTGAACTGCTAGTTCGGGACTCGGGGGTGGGAAGGAGATGTTTGGCCCGGTAGTGGGAGCTGTGGAGGACGAAGAGTTGATACGTCGGGTAGCGGAAGGGGACGACCGGGCGCTCTCGGAGCTCTACGACCGTTACTCGCGTCCGGTATACGCCACGGGCATCAGCATGCTTGGGGATGCCTCCCTGGCCGAGGAATTGGTCCAGGACGCCTTCATGAGTGTCTGGCGGGCGGCGGGGTCCTTCGACCCGGGTCGGGCGAGGTTTGCGACCTGGCTCTACAGGATCACCCGCAACCGGGCTGTGGATCTCAATCGCAGGCGGCAGGTACGGCCCTTCTCTGCCGGCGAGGAGCTCCTACGAAACGTCTCAGGCGGCCCTGAGCCCGAGGGGGGGGTGGACGGTTGGGACGTCGCCAGGGCGCTCTCGCGCATCCCTCATGAGCACAGGGAAGTATTGACACTAGCGTACTTCGAAGGACTCTCACAGCGCGAGATCTCCCGCCGGACCGGCGTCCCTTTGGGGACGATCAAGAGCCGGACCACGGCCGCCCTCAAGAGGCTCCACCGGAGCCTGGTCAACCCCGCCCCGGAGGAGTCTCGACATGAGTGAAGACCGCTTCGAGGAACTCCTCGGCCCCTACCTGCTAGGCGAGCTATCCGTCGAGGAGGAGCGCGAACTTGAGCGTCATCTAGAGGAGTGTTCCGGATGTCGGGATGAGCTGGCTCGCGCTCGCCAGACTCACGACCTTCTCCGAGAATTGGCCGCCGGCGGGCCGCCGGAGCTCAAGAACCGTGTACTGGCGCAGGTCAGGGGCGAGAGCCCGGCCCGCTCCAGAGGCGGATGGAGGCTCTGGGTTCCGGCGGCGGCGGCGCTGGTCGTCGCTGTCATTGGCGCCGGACTCCTGTGGGCGATCACAGAAGACTCCTCAGACGGCATTCCCTTGACCGCGACGGTTCCCGCGTCGGAGGGCGGCGGCGAGCTTAGCGGGGAGATGGAAGGGGGAAACCTTCAGATCGAGCTCGTGGTGTGGGACCTGCCCGAACTCCGGAAGCACGAATACTATGAGTTGTGGTACGCCAAAGAAGGTGACGGACGGATCAGCTGCGGCACCTTCCGGGCGCAGCAGGGAGGTCAGACGACCGTGAACCTCACGGCTCCTGCCAACGCTGTGTCGTACCCGGAGATCGAGGTGACCCGCGAACCAGATGACGGTGACCCCGGCTCCAGTGGTGAGAAAGTCCTGGTCGGAGATCTTCGAAGTCTATGAGCTCTCAGCATGTCAGCATTGACGAGCGACGCATCGAGGAAAGCCTCCTGCACAAAGCCTCGGCGTCCCGGTTCGGGAGCGCCGCCAGGACTTGCTGAGATGCTGAGAGCCGCAGCAGGCGATGTGCCGACATGCTGACTTGCCTCATGCTTCGACAGCCGTTGAGGCGCCGAGTACTCGTCCCGAACGATGTCTGGCTTGCACGGCGACGTACGGTTCGGAGGTTTTCACCAGCATGGCTGTTTCGAATCCGTTCCGGGGGACGGATCCCAGGGACTCTAGTTGGCCGGGGTGCGGGCCGGCGAGCACTTCCCAGGTGGCGATATCCGTGGCTCCGTTCCAGCTAGCGTAGACTTCCAGTTCGTTCTCGGAGGTGCGCTCCGCCACACAAGCGGGCTGATCTGAGGGGCTGCCGCTCCACGGAAGGCGGAAGGCCCGGTAGGACCTGTGCTCGGGTGAGACCCTCAAATCGAAGAGCAGCTCCCCTTCATGGCTGAACTCCGAGATGGCCAGTCCCCTTCCCCATCCTACGAAGACGTTGCCGTTAGGCAAAACCTGCATGTTGCCGGCCGCGTCGGCGTACTGTTTGTCGGGGTGGGTGTACTCGCGCACCAGCGAGGCACGCATCCGCTCCTCGTCGAGCTTCAGCACGATGGCGCGGGACTCTTCTACCGCTTTGGGGGT
>DASTKM010000043.1:0-7643 GCA_035715885.1 Rubrobacter sp. | reverse complement strand
TTCGGCGTGCCGCGGTTCGACCTCCACGTCCCGCACCACGATGTCAGCCGAGAACGGGTCGCTGCCAAGAACGAGCTCGTCGTCGGTTATCTCGAAGAAGTCGCCGAGACTGGGTCCTTGCAAGACCACGAGGTGCGGCCGGTTACCCCCGGCGTTCTCTATCTCGGTATGCAAGCTTACGCAAACCTCCGTAAGAAGCATTCTAACATCCGCCCCACAGGCCGGGCAGGATGCCCGACGATGCTAGAATGAGGTTACGACGGCAGGCGAATCTGGCATGGGGGCTGGCATTTGGAAGTGAAAGAGAAGCGTACCTACCAGGCGGTCATAGGGCTCGAGTTTCACGTCCACCTGGCGACCACGACCAAGATGTTCTGTGGCTGTAAGGTAACCTACGGCGATCCCCCGAACACCCACACCTGCCCCGTGTGCCTCGGCCATCCAGGGGCCCTGCCCGTCACCAACGAGAAGGCCGTCGAGCTAGGGGTGATGGCAGGTCTCGCGCTCAACTGCGACGTCGCAGACCGCGCGATCTTCGCCAGGAAGAACTACTTCTACCCCGACCTTCCCAAGGGGTACCAGATCTCCCAGTTCGACGAGCCGATCTGTACGGGAGGCCACATCGACGTCCCTACCCCTGAAGGCAAGATCCGGGTGGGGATCACGCGGCTTCACCTCGAGGAGGACGCGGCGAAGAACGTACACGTCGGTACCACGGGCCGCATGCACGGGTCCGTCGGCTCCCTCGTCGACTTCAACCGCGGCGGCACGCCCCTGATGGAGATAGTCACCGAACCCGACATCCCATCGCCCGAAGCGGCGCGTGCTACGGCCAATCAGCTCAAGGACATCCTGAGGGCGGTCGGCGTTTCGGAAGCCGACATGGAGAAGGGGCAATTACGCTGCGACGCCAACGTCTCCATACGAAACCCCGACGGTACTTTCGGCACCAAGACCGAGCTCAAGAACATGAACTCCTTTCGCTTTGTCGAGCGAGGCCTCGCGCGCGAGCTGGAGCGACAGCGTGAGATCCTGGAGAAGGGCGGCCGTGTCGAGCAGACCACGCTTCACTACGACCCCGAGACCGACGAGGTGCATGAGCTCCGCAGCAAGGAGTACGCCCACGACTACCGCTACTTCCCGGAACCTGATCTCCTGCCGCTCGAGCTCTCGCGCGCCTACGTCAGAGAGATAGAGGACCGGCTCCCCGAGCTGCCCGACCACATGCTCGCCCGCTTCGTCGAGCAGTACGGCCTCTCTGAGTACGACGCCGGGGTACTTACGTCGGATAGAAACCTCGCATCGTTCTACGAAGCGGTCGCAGCGGAGGTGGATCCCAAACAGGCTTCTAACTGGATCTCCGGTGATCTGCGCGCGCTACTCAACGAGACTGGCACAGATATCTCCGACACCAGGGTTACGCCGGAGCACATGAAAGAGCTGATCGAACTCGTCGCAGCAGGCACCGTCTCGCGCTCTGCAGCAAGAACGGCCCTCGACGCGGTCTTCGAGACCGGCGATTCTCCATCAGCGGTCGTCGAACGCGAGGGCCTCGCTTCTGTAGGCTCCGACGAGCTCTCCGACATCGTGGACGGGGCGATCTCCGCCAACCCCGAAGAGGCCGAGCGTGTCAAAGGCGGCGACAAGAAGGTGGTCGGCTTCCTCGTCGGGCAGGTTATGAAGGCGACACGCGGCAGCGCCGACGGCCGAAGGGTCCGAGAGCTTCTTCTGGAGAAGCTGGGCTCCTAGAGGTCAGCGGTCCTGAAAGCCCCGCGTATCGGCGTCCCTTTCCTAGAACCCTCAGGCCTCCCTGACGCCGTCCACGACGCAGGAGGAGAGCCAGTACCCCTTCGCCTACAACCCTCGGTACCCGAAGGCGGTGTTGCGCTGGCCCGCGAATGGCTCGCTGACCTGGTAGAGATCTCCTGCTCCAGCATGGACCTCGACGGTCTCCTGTTCAGTGCCGCAAGCGCCGAGGTGCTCGCTGGAATGCTCATCGCCTCTCTGCGCCTGGATCTCCCAACGGTCTGCGCACCGTCGGACAGCCCACCTCTCTCCGCCACCCTTATCGCACTTGGCCTCGCGCCGGGCCTCGGGGACCCTGCGAACATGGCTGTCTCACTTCCCGAAGTTGAAGGGCCACGCCCTCGCAAGCTGGTTGACGACTTCTCTCTCGCCAACGCGCTGCGGGCCGGCATTGCGGCCGGGGGCGGGCCTGAGGTTCTCGTCCACCTCGCTGCGATCGCTCGTGAAGCCGGCGTCGGCGGATTCGGCCAGATGTTGCGGGTTCTCGCCTCCGAGACCCCCCAGGCCGACCCTGAATGGTTGCGGGAGTACGGCGTACCAGGCCTCCTCTCTTCCCTGGGAGACGCACTCCACGACGTCCCTACCATCGCGGGCAGCTTGAAAGGGAACCTGCCGCCCGCGCCTCCTGCGCCGGGGGAGCGCTCTCGCCTCGTCTTTGTCAGGGCCAGGGCGTCGGGCGCCGAGGCCGTCTGCCGCGTGCCCGAGGGCGTGACAGATCCGGCGGGAGAGTGCCGCGTCTTCGGCTCTGAGAAAGAGGCCGTCTCGGGCGTGCTTCGTGGCGAGGTTGGAGAGGGATTGTTGCTCGTGGTGGGAGGTTGCGGGCCGCGCGGCGGCCCGGGACTACTTCGGCTCGACGCGCTCGCGCAATCCCTGAAGGGGGCAGGACTCGAGGTGCCTGTGCTGACCGACGGACTCGCACCGGAGGAGGCTCTGGGAGCCTGGACAACACTCTTTACCCCCGAAGCTGTGGCTGGCGGTGTCCTTAGCCTGCTCCGCGATGGTGATACCCTCAGGATAGACCTTGCTGAGGGCCGCATCCGCACCGGGGCCGGAGATTTCGATAGCAGGGAGTTCGGTACGTTCCCAAACAACGCAGGCACGGCTTACGCTGCCCGCTACGCGCGGATCGCACTACCCGCGTTGGAAGGTGCTGGCTTCGCCTAGCCTGTAATCCCGGCCGGCTTTCTCGCCGTCACGCGCGATCTTACCCCGAGGCGCGTTGCCTAGGATGCGCCGGACTTTACCACGTGGCATCATGCTTTTGGTGGGATAACGGACGTTCAGAGAGGAAACCAATCGAAGTCATGGCAACTATCGAAGACATGATCCTGCTCCCAAAGCCGCGCTCGGTCGTCGCCCGTACGGGCGCCTACAGACTAACCGGCGGCTCGAAGATCATCTGTCAGGGGGATCCTGGATCATTGTTCCCCATAGCCCACAGGTTGCAGCGGGCGCTCTGGGAGAACCAACGTATCGGGTGGACCTTGCGGGCGGGGGATCCCGGAATCTACGATACCAGGGGCGGGACGACCATGACGCTCGCGCTAGAGGGGGGCATCCCCGCGCAAGGCTACCGGTTGCGGATTGCTGACGACGGCATAGACCTCGTTGCCGGTGACGCGGCCGGAGCATTCTACGGCGTCATGACTCTGGTGCAGATGTTGCGCCAGAGCGAGGGGGCGCTCCCTGCGGGTGAGATCGAGGACTCTCCTGATTTCCCTTCGCGCGGGGTGATGCTCGATATCAGCAGGAGCAAGGTCCCCACCCTCCAGACGCTCTTCGATCTGGTCGACCTGTTCTCCGGGTGGAAGATCAACCACCTCGAACTGTACACGGAGCACACCTTCGCCTACGAGAACCACCGCGAGGTATGGGCGCAGGCGAGCCCGATGACCGGTGAGGACATACTCAGGCTCGACGCCTATTGTCGCGAGAGGTTCGTGGAGCTGGTGCCGAACCAGAACTCCTTCGGGCACATGCACCACTGGCTGGAGAGGACACGATACAACCACCTGGCCGAGTGCCCGGACGGCTTCGAGCTTACCTGGCAAGGGCAGACCAGGCAGATGCCGCCCTTCAGCCTGAACCCAACGGACCGTCGCAGCGTCGAGTTCATGGGAGAGCTGTTCTCTGAATTGCTTCCGCATTTCTCCAGCGAGAAGTTCAACGTGGGCTGCGATGAGACCTGGGACGTGGGGAAGGGACGGAGCGCTCAGGCCGTCGAGGAGAAGGGCGCGGGCCGCGTCTACCTCGACTACCTGCTCGGAATCTACGACCTGGTCAAGCATCACCGTCGCACGATGCACTACTGGGGAGACATCATCATCCAGCATCCTGATCTGGTGCCTGAACTGCCGAAAGATTCTGTGGTGCTCGAGTGGGGTTATGAGGCCGACCATCCGTTCGAGGAGCATGGGGCCGAGTTCGCGCGGTCGGGCATACCTTTCTTCGTATGTCCTGGCACCTCTTCGTGGAACACGATCGCCGGTCGTACCGACATCTGCCTGGCCAACGTCCGAAACGCGACCGAAAACGGGCTCAGGCACGGGGCGATAGGGCTGCTCAACACCGACTGGGGCGACAACGACCATACACAGTACCTGCCGGTAAGCTACCTCGGGTTCGCCGCCGGGGCCGCGCTGCCCTGGCGCCACGAGACCAATAGAGATGAGGACTTTATCGCCGCCCTCGACCTGCACGCGTTCCACGACGAGGCGCGCGTCATGGGCAGGTTGAGCCACGACCTCGGCAACGCGCACGAGAAGGCGGGACCGGTCCCGCACAACTCCACGGTCCTCTTCCATCTGCTGACGCAGGCCCCGGGCAGCCCGCTCCCTGATGGTGTAACCCTCGAGAGCCTCAGGGTGGCCGGCGAGCACATCGGCTCCATAATCGAGCCGCTCGAAGGCGCGCGCATGGCCAGGGTCGACGCGGGGATCATCCGCGACGAGTTCGCTAACGCAGCGAGAATGATGCTGCACGCCTGTGAGCGGGGGACGGCAATACTCCAAGGAACCATCGACGCCGCCGAAAAACGTGATGAGCTGGCCTCAGGGATGCGTATCATCCTCGGCGAGCACCGCCGCCTGTGGAGCGCCCGCAACCGCGCTGGCGGCCTGCAGGACAGCGAGAGCATCTTCGACGAGCGGCTGCAGGAATACACAGGAGCCTCGTGAGATACACAGCCCCTATCCGTCCCCGATCACCCTGCGGCGTATCGCTTGCGCCGAGAGTCACAATCGTTGTAGGTTGGAGGTGATGGGAGCAGCTCCAGGACTTCTCTCCCAGCGTTTCCGCCACACCAGCCTGGGATACTACGCAGCAGCCGCGATTGGTGTTTGATCCAGGGGCGTGACGAGGCTCGCTGTTATCGGGCTCGGATACCGGGCTACCGCGATGATCGCCTCGATGCAGGCTGTCGACACTGGCGTGAGTGTCCGGGCCGTCGCCGACCCTGCCACCGAGAGCGCTCGCCGGCGGCCCGCGAGCAACAAGTGGGCCGCGGCCGGCTGCCGCGACCGTGGCGAGGCCGAAAGCAACACTTTGTAAAAGAGATGTCCCATTATGTAGCCATCGGCAACGATTATGTCTAGAATATGATCCTGTTGTACGCGGTGAGAGAGGAAGCTCAGCACCCATGATGAACAAGTACCGTCTTATGTCTCCTGGCCCCACTCCAATACCTCCTGAGGTCTCTGCGGCGGGGGCGCTACCTATCATCCACCATCGCACGCCCGAGTTCGGCGAGGTGTTCACCAGGGTGAACGAGAATTTGAAGCGGGTCTTCTTGACGGAGAACGATATCTTCACTTATGCGGCGAGCGGGACCGGGGCTTTCGAGGGCGCGATACAGAACCTCTTCTCGCCGGGAGACAAGATTCTTGTCGTAAACAACGGCAACTTCGGCGGCCGGTGGGTCAAGATGAGCCGGGCCTTCGGCCTGGAGATCACCGAGCTGGAGTACGATTGGGGCCAGAAGGCGGACAACGACGAGGTCGCCGAAGCGCTGGCGAACGACCCCGAGATCAAGGCCGCTATCTGCGTGCTCTCGGAGACCTCGACGGGCACCGTAAACGACATAGAGGGCTTCGCGAGGGCCGCCTCGGACGTCGTCACCATCGTCGATGCGGTTTCGGGCCTCGGGGCCTGTACGTTGAGGACCGATGAGTGGGGCGTCGACGTCGTCGTAGCCGGCTCTCAGAAGGCGCTCATGACGCCTCCTGGCCTGGGGTTCGTTAGCGTAAGCGAGCGGGCCATGCGGATGCACGAAGAGTCGCTGATGCCACGCTATTACTTCGACTGGACGGCGGCCAGGAAGGCCTACGAGAAGGACCCGGCCCAGACGGCGTGGACCCCTGCGGTAAGCCTCATCATCCAGCTCGACGTCGCGTTGCAGCAGCTCATAGACGAGGGCATCGAGAACGTCTTCCAGCGGCACGTACTGCTCGGTCGGGCGTCGAGGGCGGGGATCAAGGGCCTGGGGCTGGAGCTCTTCGGGCCTGACGAGGACCCCAACTCGGCCGTCACCGCTGCCTGGGTGCCTGAGGGTATCGACGGCAAGCAGCTCGTGCGTATGATCTTCCGCGAGCATGGGATACAGGTCGCCGGCGGGCAGGGCGAGATGGCGGGGAGGATCTTCCGCATCGGACACTGCGGCTACTTCGATGCATTCGACATCATCGCCACGATAGCGGCCACCGAGCTGGCGCTGGAGTCCCTAGACTACCCCGTGGAGCTTGGCAAGGGTGTCGGCGCCGCCCAGAGGGTCTTCTCGAAGAGTGGGGTGAGGGCTTGAGGGTCCTCGTCCCCGAAAAGCTCGCCGATCCTGGCATAGAGCTACTAGAGCAGGACTTCGAGGTGGACGTCTTCCTCGACCTCAGCCCTGAAGAACTGCTCCAGAAGATCGGGGATTACGACGGCCTCATCATCCGCAGCGCCACGAAAGTCACCGCCGATGTAATAGAGCGGGCCGTGAACCTCAAGGCTATCGGACGCGCCGGCATCGGAGTTGACAACATAGACATAGAGGCCGCTACCAAGCACGGCATCATCGTCGCCAACGCCCCTGAGAGCAACACGGTCGCCGCGGCCGAGCATACCCTGGGGCTCATGCTCGCTGTGGCGCGGCGTATCCCTGCCGCGGACTCTTCCGTGCGGCGTGGGGAGTGGAAGCGGAGCGCGCTCAAAGGTGTCGAGGTGTCGGAGAAGACGATCGGGCTGGTCGGTCTTGGTCACGTCGGCGCCATCGTGGCACGGGGCGCATTGGGGATGGGGATGCGGGTCCTCGCCTATGACCCCTATGTCTCCGAGGACAGGATGCGCTCGATGAACGTCGGGAGGGCAGAGAGCGCTGACGAGGTCTTCGAGCGGGCTGATTACGTCTCGCTACACGTTCCGCGTACTCCCCAGACCTTAGGGCTCGTGAACGAAGAAGCCTTGACGAAGATGAAGCCTACCGCGTACCTCATAAACGTGGCCCGTGGCGGCATCGTCGACGAGACGGCCCTCTACAACGCCCTCAAGGAGGGCGCCATCGCCGGTGCCGCACTCGACGTATTCGCCGAGGAGCCGACGACGGACTCCCCGATCTTCACGCTCCCCAACGTGGTTGTGACGCCCCACCTCGGTGCGAGCACCGCGGAGGCCCAGGACAGGGCAGGCATCACGGCTGCCGAGCAGGTGGCGACAGCCCTCAGGGGCGCCGTGCCGGTACACGCCATAAACGCCCCCGTACCGGTGGGGGAGGGCGCCGAGTTCGTGGCCCAGTTCTCGGGCTTGTGCGAGTCTCTGGGAAGTTTGCTCTACCAGCTAACGGACGATACTGGGGACACCCTCAG
>DASTKM010000042.1:0-10936 GCA_035715885.1 Rubrobacter sp. | reverse complement strand
AGGTAGCGGCCTGACCAGATGCGGCGCGACGCGGGAGGCGAAGACGTCGCGCTCCCTTAGGGCCGTACGCACGAGCCGGAAATCACCCGTTCCAAGGTAGCGAAGCCCACCGTGGACCAGGCGCGCGGAGGCTCCTGAAGTCGCCCCTCCAAAGTCCCCGGCGTCCACGAGCGCCACCCGAAGTCCTAATCGCGCCGCGTCGAAAGCAACCCTGCCCCCGACTATGCCGCCACCGATCACGAGTACGTCGAACACGCTCCGACCGAGTTCTTCCAGTGTGCGTTCCCGATGCCCACCCATCACAGCGCCACGCTTTCGGCCGCTACGTGAGCGGCGCAGTCGTTGAGGAGCCCGGCCATGATGTCGAAGGCTTGTGAAGGGAGCTCCGGATACATGGGCAGGAACACGACGCCTGACATCATCAGCGAAGCTTCGGCGGGCGACGAACACCCTGCGGGCGTTTCGACGACAGCGATGCTACTGGTAGCCTGGCTCGCGTCCAGACCGCGCCGGCGGAGGCTCGCGACCAGGGCCTCAGGATCTTCGACGACCACAGGGAAGAGCCAGTGCGTCCTCTGCAATGATCGCTGACCAGGATGCAGATCAACCACCCGCAGTCTGCGCGGGAATCGCTCACCGGTCGAGGTTCTCCTGGCCAGCCGTTCCCCATCGAAGGTCCTTAACCTCCTGGAGAGCATCGCGAGCAGCGGCGCGGAGGGTCGCTGCCTCAGACGCCCCAAGAACGTCGCAGCACGTTCATGCGGGGGAAACCCACGGACCACGCCGTTGACCAGAGCGTCGAGGTCAGAGCCTAATCGCGCGCAGGCTCGCGCGAGCAACCCGTAGGGGCGGGGCCGCGAGACGGCGACGAGGCCGAGGACCTTGAGCAGCTTCTTCAGATACCCGCCCCGGCCCTGAGTGGGATATGAGGCCTGGATCCCACACATCCTACCAAGCACCCTTCTGTCGCGTACCCGCAGGACCGCGCCGCCAAGCGCGGTCGAGGTCTTGAGGGTGCCGAAACTGTAGATGGAGACGTCTGCCGCCGGATCTCCCATCCTCTCCGGCCCCTGGAAGGCCTGGGCGCAGTCCTCTACGAGGAGCAGGCCGCGCTCCCTCGCAAACTTCGCTACAACCCCGAGATCCATGCGCCCACCGAACAGGTGCGCGACCAGCACGACCCGCGTGCGCGGCGTGAGGGCCGCCTGGAGCATGCAGGGCAGCGGCGCGAGCGTCTCGGGGTCGATGTCTACGGGTACGGCGCGCAGACCATGCTCGCTTATGATCCGGACCATGTCAGGGTGCGTAACGGCCGAGACGAGAACCTCATCCCCAACCCGTAGACCCTGCGCGCCAAGCCACAGGTCCCACCCACTCCGCGCCGAGAAACAAACCAACCCCTCTTCCTCCAAAGAGCATAGCCGCAGAACCTCACCCTCCAACTCCTCCCTTCTCAACTGCCAGCCACACGAAAGAATACCGAAACATATATCCTCCACCGAGATGTCCAACCTGTGCCGCGCATATACGCCACGCCACATCCTCACGCCATCCGTCCTCCCTAACCTCCCCCACCCACTCGAACCCACAACGCCTCACCCCTTCGTTGCAACCAGTATCTTACGACGTAAGTTTACACTGTAAGACCCCTTGGCGCCACACAGCGTGTATTGGAAGCGCAAAGCTTCCAATACACGTGCAGATCAGCAAGTCAGCACGCCGCCTTTCAGGGGCTTGTCAGCACTTCAGCAAGTACCTGCCAGCGAGACTCCCACACCGAGCCAAGCTACGTGGTAATCGATGCAGGCCCTATCTGATTCAGAGAGAACGACCAACGCAGCCGCTCCCTAACAAAGCTGATGTGCTGACGAGCGAAGGCGAAGCCTGAGCGTGCTGAACAGCTGAAATGCTCTATCGCACGAGGGTGAGGACGAGTAAGAATGCGAAGAGGGCGAGGCCGGCGGCGGCGAGGTAGGCTCCTGTCAGGCCGAGTGTTCCTGCGGCGGAGGCCATAAAGAGTGGCCCTATGGTCTGGCCGGCGCGGAGGGACATACCGTTCGCGGCCATGAAAGCCCCGCGGTTCTCTGTGGGGGCGTGGGCGTTGAGGAGCGAGAAGACGTTGGGGAGGTTGATCCCTTGCGCCACTCCGAACAAGACTGCGGGGAGCACGAGAAGGGGCAGGCTAGGTGCAAGAGCGACCGCGATGAGGGCTATGGCATAGAGTACGAAAGCCGTTTTCACGAGGCCCTTCTCCGAGAAACGGCCGGTCAGGCGGCCTAGCTGCGTCGAGGTCAGCGCGGTCGTAAGGGAGGCGCCCGAGAGGACGGCCCCGATAACATAGGAAGGGGCATCGAAGCGCGCGTTCATCAGGATCGGAAGGTACGATATCTGCGGCCCGAAGAGCACGATAAACGTAAGCAGGGAAGCGCAGATCAGTCCGAGGACCTCCCTATCGTAGAGGTTCTCCCACACGCTCCCGAAGTAGTCCCTCAGCCGATCATCGTTGCGCGGCTCCGGGTTGTGCAACGAGAACATGACCACGATAGCTATGGGTATTGCAGCGAAGGGAAGGGCGAATGGGTAGAACCACCCGAAGGTCGCCAGCAGACCGCCTATGGCCGGGTAGCTCGCCGTTCCCACAGAGAGGACACTGGAGTTGTATCCGAGGGCGCTCGAGCGCTCGCGGCCGTCGTAGATGTCGCCGATCACGGTGACGTTGAGAGTGCCGAGGGCGGCTGCCCCCATACCCTGGAAAAAGCGGAGGGCGAGGAGCACATCGAAGTCGCGGGCGAAGGCGCAGAGGCGCCGCCGGCAAGGCCGAAAAGGAGGAGGGCGGGGACCAAGATCTTCTTCCTTACGTAACGGTCGGAGAGAATGCCGAGAAGCGGGGTCATCACGATGCCGGGGAGTGTGAAGAACGTGATCAGGAGCCCAACCTGTCCGCTGGAGATGCCGAACTCCCGTACGATGGTAGGAAAGGCAGGCGTTACGCTCGAGGTCCCGAGGACCGCCATCAAAGTTACGCCCCACAGAACGTGGAGGTTGTGGTCCTTATAGACCCGGCGAACGCCCTCGTCTCTCTCGGTCTCCGTAGCCACGATAGGAGAATCTATCAGGGGGTGTGTTCGGAGGTGGGATCAGGCACACTCCCAGCGCGCTTCGGCCTCCGCTTGTCAGCAAGGGCCAGCATGCGACAAGCTGAAGTACTGAAAGCTCCCGACAGGGCGCGTGCTGACACGCTGAAGTGTTCTAATACACGGACCGGTACATCGCATAAGCGAGACCGCCGAGCACCACGTAGATCAAACCGGCAACGACCACTATGGCCGAGCCGAGTTGCAGCGCGCCGCCAACCACCTGCAAGAGGCCGTACACGAGGTATCCGATCGCGCACACCAGGGCGCTCGTGTGAAAGAGCCCCGGCCTCCGGGCGAGTAATCCGACCAGGGCGAGTAGCGCGCCAAAGCAAACGACGAGGGCAAGGATCAGGAGTACGGTGTTGCGCAGGACTTCGGCCCCGGCGGTGATACCGAACCGCTCTGCCGCAGGCATGGGATCAGCGAGCGTGAGGACGAGCCCGTAGAGGTCCCCGACCTCGGCCAGGAACATGAGGCCGAAGAGCGCCATGGCGACCACGCGTAGCACACCGTCCCCCTAGTGCCTGTACTCCCGCCAGCCCAGGCGTGCCAACAGGGCTGCGGTCATCGCCGCCGTCGCGCCCCAGATGTTTCGTGGGACAGGCCCCTCGATAGCGAACACAGGCACCTTGTAGTCGCGGCCCTCGCGGCGCCAGAGCACCTTGCGGAACGTCTCATGGGCGGTCAGAGTCTTCAGAGGGACCGTGAAAATCTCCTCCACCTCGTCAGGGGCCAGCACCATCTCGGCCTCAGGCGGCAGGAGCCCGACGAAGGGGCTGACGCGGAAGTTCGAGGGCGGGATGTACATCTCCTCCAACTCCCCTACCACTTCTACCAGTTCGGGTCTGAGGTCGATCTCCTCCTCGGCCTCGCGTAGGGCGGTCTCCAGGAGCGAAGTGTCACGGGCCTCTATGCTGCCGCCGGGAAAGGAGATTTGGCCGGCATGGTCGGCGAGATCATCCTTCCTCACCGTGTAGACGACCCGCGCGTCATCGCCTTCTACGATGATCGGAACAAGCACGGCCGCGCGCCGCGTGTCAGCGCCAGCCGGCGGCACCCGCGGACGTCTTTCACCAGACTCGAGATCCACAGGCGAGAAGCCCTCGTAGACCTCGCGCCACTCGTCCAACGGGCGGGAGAGAGCCTCACGCAGCCGATCCGCGAGTTCTTTCCGGCCGCGATCCTCGCCCCTGTACTCCTGACGTTCGTTCATCATCGAGATCATAGCGTACCAACATGCCCTCGGTACGCACGGTGGCGAGGAGTCATCTGTTGAGCCAATGTGATCTTCCACCAACAGGCTGC
The DNA here is from genome assembly GCA_035715885.1 of Rubrobacter sp. Lineage (GTDB taxonomy): Bacteria > Actinomycetota > Rubrobacteria > Rubrobacterales > Rubrobacteraceae > Rubrobacter_D. Next base: position 6,494 of record DASTKM010000042.1, on the reverse strand, counting down.
GGACAGGTCACCGCAACGAGATCTGGTTCCTCAACCGGCCTGTTGCTCCACCCGACGCTGGCCTAACTCCCTATCGAGCAGGAAGAGCGCCTCGGACTTGTCTCCGACCATCTTCAGGGTCTCGACGACGTCCCCCGCGTTCTTCTCCTCCTCGACCTGCTCCGTAACGAACCACTGCAGGAAAGTCTGGCTCGCGTAGTCGTTCTCCCTAACTGCCAGTCCGTAGAGGTCGTTGATCATCGCAGTGACCTTCTTCTCGTGCTCCAGGGCTTGCTCGAAGACCTCCAGCGGCGAGCCGAACTCGACCACGGGCCCGTCTATGGCCCGCAGAACGACCCGACCGTTGCGCTCGAGGATGAAGTCGTAGAACTTAATCGCATGCCCCGTCTCCTCCCGAGATTGGGCGCGCATCCACTGCGCGAAGCCGGGAAGGTTCTCCGACTCGCAGTACGCCGCCATCGAGAGGTACTGGTACGCCGAATACAGCTCGTTCTTGATCTGTTCGTTCAACGCTTCCTCGACCGCTTTGCCAAGCAAGGTGATCTCCTCCTTCTCGTCCTTCGCTAAATCGCTGCCCTTACTATACCGATCCCCGGATGGAGAGCCTGCAAGAATCGCAGACTAGCCGGTCGGCGTCTACTGGGTCGTGCTGATGGTTGGAACCGTCGGGAAGGGCGACCCGGTCGTCATGATATCCGACACCTGTAGCATGTTGCCTTATGCAAGGGGCAACGCCCGACTCGCTACGCTGGAGTGGGCCAACGAGGTGGCGAAGGCCGCCAGGGGCACGACCAGCGTCGCCGCGATCGAACCTCCCGTCCATGCCCCCCACGTGTGCGACCCTGTGACCGACCCGGCCACCAGCGCACTCTCGTGGATCACTACCCCTTCCAGATAATAGGCTACGGTCGCCGTCATGAACACGAACCAGAAGCGACCGCTCACGAGTTGGTTGCTGCGTCGTGTTGCAGCGAGGGGCCCGATGCTTTCCTCACGGATCACCGGCGTGGTCAGCGACCAGCGCGTATACAGCCACACCCCTGGGATCACAAGCAGGCCGGTCGCAATGGTGGTCATGGAGAGGGAGATCAACGCGGCCACTAGGACGCTCGGGACGAAGGGCGCGGCCTCCATGAGATCGTCGAGCATGCTCTGCAAGCCGGAGCGTTGGACTCCCCGTTGTGCCCTCCTGACGATCCCCTCTGCGTATGCCAGGTACAGGTAGTAAGCGACGTAGGTGGTCACCAGGGTGAGAGCCTGGTCCAGCACGGGCCGACCATCGATGAGGTAGGCGGGGACTTCCCCGATAGCACCGAGTATGGCGGCCGGCACGAGCGTCGCCAGAGGATACCTCCTGAAGATCGCCAGGGCCGCCAGCCACACGCCCCTGAGGGTGTCCACCTCGCCCATGCGCCCGCGCATTCTCGCCCAGCCCTCGGCACATGGCAAACGCGCCGATTCGCACCTCCCAGCCACCGTGCTCCGGTCGCAAACCGCTACACGTGGCATGCGGGGCTAGGGCATCAGAAGTCGACGTAGTAGTCAAACGGTCGCATGTCCACTACCGCAGAAGTGCGGAGGACAGCCCATCGGTGGAGTTCGTCCGTGGCCGAGACTTCCTCGAGCGTCCAGTCCAGGTTCGTTACACAGAACGACACCGCGCGCGCGACCGCAGGCAGCTGGTAGTCGTCGACGAACACTATCCCGCCCGCGCGTACCAGCCGTCCTAGGAAGACGAGGTCGACGAAGATCCCGTCGAAGCGGTGGTTGCCGTCCACGAACGCCAGGTGAAAACGCCGGGCTTCGCCGAGGAATCGCGGAAGCGCGATCTGCGACTCCTCCGCGTGGAGTTCCACCATCTCATCGACCCCAGCCTCCTCGAGGAACTGCAGCCCACAATCCGCGAACCTCGTTGCCTGGTAAGGGTCGAGGGCGACGTGCCGCGCCGTCGGATCTGCGTTCACGAGCAAGCCCTCGCAGACGTGGAGCGCCGAGATGCCGTAGCCGAGGCCGATCTCGATCGTCTTCGTCGCCCCCTCACGTAAGACCCACTCCCGCAGCGCCTCGCCTTCGGCGGCGTACACAGCCACCGGGAAGATGCTATGAAGCGAGCCGTCCGAACGCGCGACGGCGCTTCCGTCCCGAACCAGGCGCTCGATCACGCCGCGCACCCGTAGCAGGGCCGAGCCTCGATCTGGAACGTTTGTGGAAACCACCCGCTATCGCCCGCCTCTCTTACTTACGCGCCTGTCTGAGTCTCCTCAGGGCGTCAGTCTGCGCCACCTGTGGCGAGCATGTCGAGGGCGACGGCAGCGGTCCAGGATTGCTCACCGGAGCCGAGCGGTTCACCGGTGAACGGCTCGAAGTACTCGGCGAAGCCCCCCTCTGAGAGCTCCTCCAGGGTCTCGCGGCGAATCCTCTGGGCCTTCTCACTCTCTCCCGCACGAAGCAGCGACCACCACAGGAGCCAGTTGGCTACAGGCCAGACAGGACCGCGCCAGTAGCTGCGGGGGTGGAAGCCAGGCTCCTCGGGGCTTGTGGAAGGCGGCAGTGGATAGCTCAGCCTGGGGTTGCCGGTGAAAGCCTGCGAGTCGAGCGTCTCGAGAAGGTCGCTGAGACGTGAGCGATCTAGTCCGCCGGAGATCAGGGGCGCGAATCCTGCCACGGTGCGCACTCGCAGGGGCTCGTCCGCGAGTACGTCCTGGTCCAGGCAGAGCCCGAGCTCTGGATCCCACTGCGCTTCGAGACCCTCGCGGCCCCGTTCGATCCAACCCTCTATGAGCCGCCTGTCCTCCCGCGGCGCTTCGACGACCTCGGAGATCTCCAACAACGCCTCGTTCGCCGCAACGAGGATGGCTGAAAAGAGGACATCCTTGATGAGGAAAGGGTGTCGCTCGTAGATGTCGGCCTCGTCGTAGCGGACCCGCTTGAGGAGCTCCAGAAGCCACAGAAAGCGGTCGTATTCCAGATCTGTAGGACGGTGCGAGGGATCTGTAACGTGCTCGAGGTCGTAGCGGGTGTAGGAAGGTACCTCCCCGACGGAGATCCTCTCCAGGGCGGCGTCCCAGCGCGGGGAGTTATCCGTGCCGCTCTCCCAGGGATGGTAGATGGTCACAAGCCCCGAGCCTTCAGGGTCGCGGGCTGTTGCCAGGTAGCGGTGCCAGGAGAAAAGACGCCGGTAATTGCCGCTGAGGAAGGAGCGGGCGCGCTCTACGCGCTCTTCATCCTTGCCCCGCGCCGTCTGCCAGATGCGCCTCACGGCTATGGCGTGCACGGGAGGCTGACACAGCCCGCTGGTGCGCGGACCAGAGGGCGCATCCTCAGAGAGCGCCGAGGAGTTCCAGCGTTCCGCGTCGGGGAAGTAGCTCTTGGGCGGAGCCTCGGGGTTGAAGACTATATGGGGTACCTTGCCCGTCGACCACTGGCCGGTGAAGAGGGTCTCCAGCTCGTCGGTGGCGCGGCGGTTGTCCACGTGTGCTAGTCCGAGCGCGATGAAGGCGGAGTCCCAACTCCACTGGTGCGGATAAAGGGAAGGGGCTGGTTTGGTCCAGGATTTCAGGCCGTTGCGGCGCAGAACGTCCGTCGCGAGTGGGTTGACGCCGTCGAACCCGCCGGACCGTGGCCCCTCCGAAAGGCTCCTTGGAAGCTCTTCCTCTCGCATGAACCGGTGTTAGTAACTCCCATCGACTAAGTCTACCCGGTCAATGTATACAAGGACCGGCCTCCGCCTTCAAGCCTACCCTGAAGAGCCTCCACTCAATCTTCGCGCTTATCCAGGTTCGAGATGTCTTCCTCATAGGCGTCCAGGGAATTTAGAAAGCCGTCGTAGGCGTCGACGGACTCCCTGGACAACACTCTGAAGACTTCGCTCTGTTCCCTCACCAGCTGCTGCAGGCTACCGAGGGCCCTTCGGTTGAGCTCAGCCTGGTCATCCAGGGCTTCGACCCAGTTCTCGAAAAACCTCCTGGAGAGCCTCATGCCGCTCTTTTGCGCCTCGAAAGCCTGGTCAACAGCCGTCTTGTACCCTTCGCGGGTGAGCCTGTCCAGCCGCTCCGAAGCTTCCCTGTTTCGCCGCGCGTCTCTCTCGTCCACTACAGACCTCCTTTCCCACCCCTATGATACCCGCTAATCTGTGCAGGATCTAAAGAGTAGCGGCCGACGTCTACTGCCCTGTGGCACCGCCTCTCCCAGCTTTCCCTACGCCGGCAGGATTATATCCCTCACGTACTTGATAGCTGCCTCAGCCGGTTGCTAGCATAGAGCCGTGGTCGAGATCGGGGTCATAGGAGGTGACGGCATAGGACCCGAGGTCGTGCGCGCCGGCATGCGGGTGCTCGAGGCCGCGGCGAAGGATGATCCCTCGTTCGAACTCGGCTTTACGGAGTTCCCGTGGGGCTGCGAGTACTACCTGAAGCACTTTCATCTGCACTAACAGAGATCCCATCGACGCCTAGGCTGATCTCTAGCTCCTCCCCCACCTTCACCCTCAATCCCGCCTGGCGATAGAACTCCTGCCTGCGCCTCGCTGCCGTCTCCCTGGAGCCGTAGGACAGGCCGTTATCCATCATGTCGTCATCCAGATCAGCTATGGTTTCCGTGAAGCAGTAGTGACCGCTGAGGGGGCTCTCCACGGAGAGCAGGGCAACACGGAGATGTTCTATCCGGTGAAGCTCGCCGTCGAGATCATCCAACTTGGATAGTTCGTCGGTTATCTGCGCAATACCCTCCTCAAGAACGATCTTCCTCTCCCCGTACTCCTCCTTGCTGATGTCTCCATCGACGTACAGGTCTTTCAGCCGGGTTTCCTTCCTACCCAGGGCATCTATCCGCTTACTCAGTCTTTCCCTGGCCTTCAGGGGATTGGAACGGTGCATCTTGCGAAGGTCCCTAAGCCGCTGATCACACGTGTCGTTAACAAAATCTATCCAGGACTCTTCACGGAAGGCGTCCACGAGGGTGTCCTTGACCAGCAATTCCAGAGTCTCTGCTGGGTAGTGCTTTGTGTTGGGACACGTGCCATTTTCCCGGCTGGAGATTCTATTGGAGCATAGGTAGTAGAAGTACTTGGTCTTGTAAGCGTTGGACGTGGAGTAGGTCTTAAGACGAGAACCACACTGCCCGCACAAACCTATCCCACCGGAAAGCTCCCAGGTTCTAGCCGGGTTAGGGGAAACATTCCAGGTGTTATTCTCTACCATCGACCGCGCACGGTAGATGGTCTCGGGTGGGATACCAGAATCAGGCACGGGGATGGCCGTCCACTCCTCTCGGGGACGGTCCTTCCGCTTGACCTTCTTCTTGTAGGTGCGCACTCCGTTCTCTACCACCGAGACCGTTGGGGTAGTTCTCTTCTCCTTGCCCCACCAGAAGGTCCCGAGGTAGGTGTCACTAAGGATGATGTTCCGGATCGTTGTCCTACCCCACCTCCCGTCCGCACCTCTAGGAGAGGGAGTACCATTTCTACGAAGGTGCTGGGCAACCTCGTAAATGGTGTGCCCGTCGGCGACCATCTCGAAGATCTCGTGTACGAAGGGCATACGATCTGGGTCAACATGGTAGTGGTCGTCGGCATAGTAGAATCCGTAGGGGGCCTTACCCGTGCCAACGATCTTACCCTCCTGGGCCTTCCTCATCCTCCCCCTACGGGTCCGCTCTGCGGTCTTCGCCCTCTCGAACTTCGCTAGCTGATCAAGTATCCCGTCGTGCAAGGCTCCCTCAGGAGAGTCGTCACCCCGGTCGTTGAGGGAACGCAGGGTTGTGCCGTATTCTAGAAGCTCCTCACGCAGAATGTAGACGTGTGCTGGCTCTCTACTGATCCTGTCCCTGTCCTGACATAGGACAAGCTCGACGCCCCCTAAAGAGATTCTGTCCCTTAAGGCGTCGAGCCCTGGTCGATCCAGATTTGCCCCTGAAGAGGTATCTTGAAACTCTCCCACTACCTCTATGTCGTGGTCCTTGCAATATCGACGCAAGGCCTCAAGCTGTTGTCGTAAAGAAAAACCGCTTGAGGCCTGCTCCTCTGTGGATACCCGGCAATATAGGGCAGCCTTCATGTGGACCTCTCCATATATTCGCTCAACTCCCTCCTGACATGGGTCCTCGTCTCTGCGTAGTCGCGGTAGCTCCTGCCGAGTACCTGCGTTATCACGCCGCTTTCGGGATCAAACACCACCCGGCCGATAAGCTTGTCCACCTCGCTCCTTTCTCATGTTCGGCAGCTGGTGCCGGCTACTGCCTCGCGTCCTCACTGCGCATCTTCTCCAGAGCGCCGAGGATGGCGTCGGTCACCTCGCTCGTAGTGGCCGAGCCATTCAGATCTGGGGTCCGGACCTCCGTCTCGCCGAGCACCTGCTCGATGGCCGAGACCACGCCCGCTCCGGCGTCCTCGTGCCCGAGGTGATCTAGCATCATCGCACCGGACCAGATCTGGCCTATGGGGTTCGCGATTCCCTGTCCGGCTATGTCCGGCGCCGAGCCGTGGACCGGCTCGAACA